>JBMOHG010000344.1:0-3792 GCA_049317965.1 Paludibacter sp. | reverse complement strand
GTATTGCCTTGTTTATATTCGGCCACAGCTTTCGCTGCCAGCTTTATGTAATTTCTACCTTCGTCGTGCTCCAAAAGCATTACGCCAACTGGTCCACCTTCGCGAGGCATTCCGTGCTTTTCCAGTTCCATAAACAACACATCTTCTTCTTTTAAATGATGGTATTTGTCGGCAAAATTTCTTACAAAATCGATTATTTGCTCCACGTGGTCGATGTTCACAGTTGACTTATCGGCCAGTAAATGTTGCGTTACATCAATCATTTTCAGGATGCTATCGTGTTCTTTTACTAATATTTCTATAGCTTTCATACTTTTGTTTATTTGTTTAACATGTTGTTTATGGCTTGTTTGTTTTGCTCGGCAGTAGGCGATGGTGTTTTCACAACCAATACTCTAAAGTCGGCATCACTTTCGTTGTACAAACAATGTGGAATGTTTTTGGGGCTATCAATAAGCCAATCCTTAGTTGCAGTTTGCTTTTCGTCGCCAATTTCAATAACTCCCTCGCCTTCCAACACATAGAAAAATACGTTTACAGCTGTGGTATGTTTTTTAAGGCTTTCGCCCGGTTTTAGGTGGATATGAACTACTTGCACATCATCGTTCGAATGCAATTTTCGGGCATCTACTCCATGTGGATTGTTGGTAGTTGCCATTTCGTTATAATTAATCGTTTTCATTTTATTGTTCGTTAATACTTGTTGTTGAAAATAGCTGCGGGAAAACCGTTCCAATTTTCCCGCAGTATTTTTTAGTTTATTTTTTTAGCAAAATATGTTTTCAAAATTAAATCGACGAAAACAAGAACGCCTCCAATAAGCATCATACTGTCTGGAATTATTCTCAACCACATCCAAAACTTCATTGGTTCTACCGCACTTCTAATTCGGGCATAGAAATATCCTAAATCGTGTGCAATGCGGGTTTGTTCCATTCCAATAACAAAAGTTGGGATAGCATACAACAACGCTCCAGCAGTAAGGATTCCAAAAGCCCAATTGCTCAGTTTATTATTCCAAACTAGCCCTTTTGCCAACGAATTGGTGCGGGCTGCCATATAAATAAAGCCGATTGAAATGTATCCAAATGCGCCTAACAAAGCAATATGTCCGTGGGGCATAATAAGATATGTTCCGTGTGAGTAGTAGCTGATAGTAGGTGTGTTGATAACCATTCCGAAGAATCCGGCTCCAATCCAGTTAAGGATAGCCGAGCCAGCCAACCACATAAACACGGTGCCAAACTCGAAACCTTCGCTCGAATGCACTTTTTCCTTTTGGTTTTTCATGGCTTCGATAATCAACAATGCCAATGGAAGTGGTTCGAGTGCCGAGAATATACCACCAATAGCAATCCAATACTCGTCCAAACCTTGCCACCACAAGTGATGACCAATCCCCAATGTTCCACTCATCATGATTAGGAACAACTCAAACATCATGGTTTTTACGGCTATTTTTTGAGATATAAGTCCCAACGATACCGTGAAGAACGCTATAACACCGGCAGCAAAAAGCTCAAATGTTAACTCTACCCACAAATGGATAACCCACCAACGATAATAATCGTCGATAGTAAAATTTGGAATAATTTTATGAATTGGCATCATGCCCGCAATATAAAGCGTGGCAATAGCAAAAGCCGACCAAATAATGGTACTCACCAGTGGATTATTGGTGGCCGACTTGCGGATAAGTGATACTACTAACAAGAACCAAAAAACCAGTCCAACAAGTAAACCAATGTCCCAAACTCGTCCCAAGTTGATTAACTCGCGACCTTCGTTGCCCAGCCAAAACCAGTTTTCGCGTAATTGACCTGTTGCGCCCATGTATAATCCAATCATTGAACCAACAGCCACAACCAACAAAGCTCCCCAAAGTACATCTACCAACCATGGGTATTTATGATCTTTATTTGCTACCCAAGGTGCAATGAGTAAACCTCCAACAAGCCATCCCACAGCTACCCACAAAATGGCAAGTTGCGTGTGAATTGAACGTAATACGTTGAAAGGCAGAATGCTTTGAGCGAAAATAAAATCGCCTTTTGGTTCGGTATACAAATGGGAGAGATACCCGCCAATAATTAATTGTACCACAAATAATGCCGCTACAATAGGAATGTATTTCAGTAATTTTACTTGCGATGGGAATAGTTTGGTGATTTTCAATGCAGGTTCAAGCTTATCGCCCGCTTCTTTTTTAAACAAATATTCGTACGACAAGAAAATAACAACAATAGTCAATGTCCAAAGAATAAGGAATTCCCAAAGAGAAACCACGTGCGAATTGAAGCTCACGCCTTGATCCAACTGCGGTACATTAGGCCAGTCGTTCGACCATGAACGCGTTGTTCCGGGGCGAAGTGACGAAGCAACTAATTGAGACCAATCGAAAAATGCAGCAATTTTCACCGCTTCATCGGGGCGGATAATTCCACCTTTGAAAGCACGTTCGGGATCACCCTCAACCAACATTTTGGTAATATACGCTACATTGCGATGATAAGCTTCCGCTGATGCATCGGTGTAAACGGTACCATTTTCCAAAAGTTTTGTCTGCTGTTTTACATCTTGTTTTACACGTTCTTTTACAGCACCACGCTCAATATCTGTTAACTGCGCGTTGTTTTTTTTGTACATTTCCTGACCGTAAAAGTCGTACAAAAACTCGGTTCTGTAATGCAACATTTCCGTAGTAAAATCGGGTCCGATGTAAGCGCCCATGCCCAACAAACTACCCCAATCCTGAAGGTCAAATTCCTGAAAATAACCTTTGCCTTGTACAATGTCTTCGTAGGTGTAGAGTTTTTCGCCACTCACCGATGATACTGTTTTAGGAATTGGCGGCACCTCTTTCTGCAAATTTGCAGTGTAGTAAATAAGAATGGATACCATGAAAAGCGCAATAATCCAAAAGCCTGCGGTTAAGCCTTTTTTGCTCATGAATTTGTCAATTAACGATTGTTTCATAACATTTTGTTTTTAGTTTTTATTTGAAAATTATTTAATTGAATTTAGTTCTAAATCGATAAGAATTAAATAATACCTGTAAGTAGCATATTTATTCAAAAAAAAATTAAACTTTATATATTTTGCTCATATCTAAGCTATTAAGCGTATTTGTTGCAAATACCTTTACAAATTCGTCGCGTACGCTAATCCATGTTGCATGCATGGCGCACGGATTTTCGTCACTGCATTTATCAAACCCAAGTACACAGCTCGTATATTTATCAATACCTTCCACTGCGTCAATTATTTGTCCCAAGTAAATTTCGTTTGTGCTTTTGGCAAATCGGTAGCCTCCCTCGCGCCCTTGAATGCTATATATGAAGCCCGCTTTTACTAAATCTGTCATCAGTCGGCGCAAATATTTGTCGGAAATCTGGAGTGTTTCCACCAGCTTTTTTGCCGAATACAATTCGTCTTCGTTTTTCGACATAAAAGCCAAAATCCGTAAAGCGTATTCCGATGTTTTTGAAAGTACCATTTTTATATACTACTTGTGAGTATTATTTTGTGCAAAGGAATAACATTTTTTTGAAACAACAAAATATTCGGTAATTTTTTTTGAAGAAATATTGGAAAAGTGATAAGAAAAATTTTTAAATTTACTATAAAAACTCATTTCATATCGAATCCACAATCCACAAAATTTGAATAGTTAATAATCATATTGATTGCGACTTCAATAATCAATTAAAAACAGATAGAGATTCGAATACAATTAATTAAAAATCTACTAGTTGATATTTAAATTATTGTATTGCATGAAATTAAACGCCC
>JBMOHG010000343.1:0-3800 GCA_049317965.1 Paludibacter sp. | reverse complement strand
ATTTTGGTGATGTAACCGTGGTATGTGTTTATATTCCTTCGGGTTCGTCAGGCGATATTCGTCAAGCAGTAAAAATGGAGTTTTTAGCTGAATTTGCAATTTATATTGCCAATCTACGTAAAACCAGACAGAATATTGTTGTTTGTGGCGATTATAATATATGTCATAAACCCATTGATATCAACCATCCCGAAAGACAAAACGGCGTATCGGGCTTTTTACCTGAGGAACGTGCCTGGCTCGATCAATATGAAGCATCTGGTATGGTAGATTCCTTTAGGGTTTTTGACCAAAGTGCCGAAAAATACAGTTGGTGGAGTTACAGAGGAGGTGCAAGATTCCGAAATGCCGGCTGGCGCATCGACTATCATTGGGTAAGTGAACCCCTTCGCAGCCGATTGAAATCTGCAGCTATTCTTGCCGATGCCATACATTCCGATCATTGCCCGGTAGTGGTTGAATTATAGGACTTGTAATGCATAAGTTTTTTGTCAGTTCACATTTTATTAAGCATTATCCGGTTTTTAATGATAAAAAAAGATAAAACTTAATGTCAGTGGTTTATAAACACCAAATTAGTTTTAACTTTGTAAGTTCAAAAAAAATACCTGTCAATATGAAATTCAATTTTCTCAAAGCATTTGCTTTTTCAATTTCAATACTTGTGCTTAGTTCTTGTTTAGGCACAACAGAAACTACTGTACCTTCGAGCGATGCAACTTTTGTTTCCCTTACTTTTAAAGCCAATGATAGTATCCCAAATTTAAATACTGCTGTGTTTACATTGGTGGATACAACCATTACTAATGTAGATTCATTGCCATTCGCCACCCATATCGACAGTGTATATCCTACTTTTTCTTTCAAGAGTTCGGCAGGTGCAGTTTTGTATTTCAAACTGGGTACAAAAAACAAAAAGGATACTATTGGAATTACAGGAAATGATACCGTTGATTTCACCCTACCCGTAACCGTAAAGAATTTTGCATCCGATGCTATAGCATACAAATTTTATGCTATTAAAGTCAATGTACATAAAGTGAATCCCGAAACATATATTTGGAGCAAAGTGAATTATGATGTACCAATGGCTGCAAATCAAAAAGCAATAGTACTGAACGAGAAGATATTCTATTTTTCGAGCGATGGAGCAAGTGTACAGTTAAACATTTCGAATAATGGATGGTCATTAAATACAGTAACAGCTGTAAATGGTTTACCGGCAGATATTTCATTACGAAACATGACACTTTTTGCCGGAAAACTTTATTTGACAAATAATGATGAAAAAATTTATACCTCTTCTAATGGTGTTGATTGGACGGTAAAATCTATTTCTGATTACAATTTCAAATCACTGTTTTTTGAACTTAATGGAAAAATATTGGCAGTATTACAATCAAAAGTGAACAGTTCTAAGTATTATTTTGCTAGCTCAACAGATGCTATCACTTGGATTACTTCGGTGGAGATTCCTTCAAAATTTCCTGTCAGCAATTTTGCTGCACTGGCATTTACTTCACGTTCGGGAAAAGCAAAAGGAATTGTGATTGGTGGTAAAGATGTTTCTGGAAATGCTTTAAGAACCAACTGGAATACAGAAAATGGATCGTATTGGGTTAATTTCAGGGCAGTTGATAACCCGGAATCAATTTCGCTAGACACATTGGAGCAAGGAGCTTCAATTATTGAATATGATAACAAATTATTGCTCTTTGGAATGAGAAGTGACACTATTATTAACTATTTTAGAGTTTCGTTGGATGAAGGACTTTCCTGGAAAGCACCTGACACTTTATATAACAGACTTCCAATCACTTATCAACCTCGGAATTATCAATCGGTAGTGGTTTTGAAACCAAAAAAATATAGTACTTCAGATTCCAAATTGATCCTTGAAGAATCAAATCGTATATTTATTTTTGGAGGGAAAAATGGTTCTACAATTTATTCGGATGTTTGGTCAGGAAAATTAAACCGAAAGAATTTTTTAATTCAATAGTTTATTTATCAGATAATTAGAAAGGTGATTCAATTAATAGAATCACCTTTCTGCATTTTTTAGGCTTAAGATTGTAGTTTTTTACTTACTTTTGCGGCTTCAAAAAATCAAATTAAAACAAATGCATAAAACGCTAACAACTTCTAAAACGCTACGATTCCGACGCTGGAGTCGTGTGGGTTATGCAGTTTTTTGCAGTTTAGCTTGTAGCGTAACAATAGGTTCACTTTCAATTTCCGTTTCTGATAAAACACTTCAGAAATCAACATCAAATACAATTGATAATCAGGATTCCAATAATTTAGAATTTGGATTAGATGATAGTGAATCTGATTTATCGGAATTAAGTGCCACTACTTTACAACAACAATTAAATATTTTAACACCAGTTGCAACTGACTATGCTGCAGCACGTAATTTTATAATTAATATTAGTAACCAAAACGGTTGAAATGATTTTATTCATTTCAACCGTTTCTTATTTTATTCAACATGAAAAAAGTTTATTTTATTTCTCTTCTATTTTTATCAATCATAACACAATCAGGTATTTGTCAGCAAAAAAATGACTCCGCTTCCATTCATCTTTCTATTGTTGAAGTGAACGCAACACGAACTAAAACTTACTCCCAAATGGCGAGAGTGATTACTGTTATTGAAAAAGCTGAAATACAACGTACAGCAGTTCAAAGTCTCGACCAATTACTCGATTATATTTCGGGCATAGATATCCGCCAACGTGGAACTAACGGTACACAAGCCGACATTTCGATTCGTGGCGGTTCGTTTGATCAGGTATTGGTATTACTCAATGGCGTAAATATCACCGATCCACAAACCGGTCATTTCAATCTTGACATTCCAATTCATCTGTCGGATATTTCAAGGGTGGAAATTCTAACCGGTTCTTCAGCACGTATTTTAGGACCAAATGCATTTAGCGGCGCAATAAATATTATTACAGAAACTGCAGATAAACAATCACTTTCAGCCGAATTGTCAGGCGGCAGCTATAATTATTTTGCCCAGTCTATTTCAGGGAATTTTGGCAAAAAACAACTTCACACTTTTGCATCCATTTCGCACAAAAGCAGTAAAGGATATATGGATAATACTGATTTTGATATGAGCAGTGCTTTTATTCAATCGATATTAAACACAAAAAATACAGGAAAATTTGACTTACAATTGGCAGCTCAACTAAAAGATTTTGGTGCAAATGGTTTTTATTCATTGAAATATCCAAATCAACGTGAAGATTCTAAAACATTTATGACTTCGTTGAATTGGTCGTTGAATAAAGGGAATTTTATGTATCATGCTCAAACTTATTGGCGACGTCATCACGATAGATTTGAGCTCGATCACAACACTCCATCAGGTTGGAATTATCATTTAACTGATATAACCGGTGCAAAACTTTCTTCATCTTTTCTGTCAATAGCAGGAAAAACAACAGTTGGAATGGATGTACGAAACGAACATATTTATAGCAATAGACTGGGTCTGAAAAGGGATTCGCTTGCAGTGCCTTTCGAAAGCAATGTGTATTTCAACAAAGAAGCTAATCGTTTGCTATTAACCGGATTGATTGACCATTCGGTGAATGTTGGATCTTGGTATTTTTCGGCAGGAATCGCTTCCACGAATTGTAAAGCATTTGGCACTTCGGTTTATGGTGGATTGGATGCAGCTTATGCAATATCAGACAAAAATAAAATTTTCATTTCGGCCAATACTTCGAGTCGACTTCCTAATTTTACCAACTTATACCTCACAAGTCCTGACCTTGGTGACC
>JBMOHG010000342.1:0-3807 GCA_049317965.1 Paludibacter sp. | reverse complement strand
CTACTTATTTTATTCTATAAATAAATCAATCGAAATCAAATTTTGTGTTATTATTCAAAAAGGAAATTCAAAGATTCTTTGGAATTTTCAAATGATTTTTTTCGTTTTCGAAATACAATAATTTATTTTTTTTGACTTTAAATTATTATATTTCTGATTATCTGATTGATATACACTTTTCGTTTCAGCTTTTCGTTAATAACTAACTATTTTAAAATACATATTTTGGTAAAATAAAATATATTGTATATATTTGCACATCTTATATTATTGTAACTACTTCATTATTTAAATCATTTAAAAAATAAAATCATGAGAAAAATTACAACCCTATCACTTTTTTTAGTTTTATTTTCACTGTGTTACGGTTCTACATTTGTAGTTAATAATGTTACTTACAATACTTTGTCTGCAAATACTGTAGAAGTTGCCAACAATGATGGAAATTATTCAGGTATAATAGTTATACCAGGCAGTGTACTAAACGCTGGTGTAAATTATAATGTAGTGGCTGTGGGCGATTTAGCATTTAATAATTGCTTTGGTCTGACTTCAATAACTCTTCCAGCTGTTACATCCATTGGGAATTTTTCATTTAATTATTGCACAAGCTTACAATCTATAATTATTCCTGGAACGGTTACATCAATCGGCAACCAAGCCTTTGCAAATTGTACAACACTAACTGCATTCGTCATTCCGGCATCTGTTACAACACTCGGCGATGGTGTTTTCAAAAACTGCACAGGTATTACAAATATGATAATTCCGGCTACTGTAACTAAATTTGGTTCAGAGTTATTCTATAATTGTACTGGCTTAACGGGTGTTACTCTCCCAGCGAATCTGACAGAACTATATGACTTGATGTTTTGTAAATGTTCGGCCTTAACCGGGATTGCAATTCCAAATGCTGTGAAAAGAATAGGCACTTCTGTATTTAATGGTTGTAAAAGTATCACGAACATTGTTATTCCAAATTCGGTCACAACCATCGATAATAGTGCATTTTATGACTGTGGTTTAACATCAATAATTATTCCAAATACTGTTACTGATCTTATTGGTACTTATGTATTTGGTGAATGTAAAGATTTACAATCTGTGACTTTACCAAATACAATTCCATATATTCAAAACTCAATGTTCGTTAATTGCAAAAAATTGAATAATGTTGTAATACCAAATTCTGTGACACTGATTGGAAGTTTTGTATTTCAGGGTTGCTCAATGCTTACTAATATTAATATTCCAAATTCTGTGACTTCAATTGGTGATAATGCTTTTGAAAATTGTGTTGGTTTAACTAATATTTTACTTCCAAACTCGGTTACAAGTATTGGTATGAGTACATTTCATTACTGTATTAATTTAACCAATATAAATATACCGAATGGTATAACTGCACTGAATGCATTTGTGTTCAGTGAATGTGCAAAATTGCCCACTGTGGTGCTACCAGCAACACTTACCGGAATTGGTTGGGGAGCTTTCGAATACTGTAGTAGTCTGAAAACTTTAATAATACCAAATAATGTAACATTAATTGGAAATTCTGCTTTTGGATATTGTACCTCACTTACCAGTTTAAAAATACCAGCTAAAGTGACAACTATTGGAAATCAGGCATTCAGAGACTGTACCGGGATGAAAGAACTTTTTGTGAGAGTTGCTAACCCTACTAACATAAGTATGGGCAATAGTGTGTTTTATAATTTCCCAACAAACTTTTGTATTTTGTATATTCCAAAAGGAACCAAACCACTATACATTGTTGCCGATCAATGGAAAGATTTCATAAATCAACAGGAAAATGTGGTAGCTAAACACAATGTAATATCCCAAAGTCAAAAATATGACAATATAGTAGAATTCGACTATGATGGCTATTTCAGCATTTTTAGCGAGTTTAATTTTGAGAACGCCTTGAGGTTTATAACTCTTAATCCAACTATAAATAATGAGGAAATTAAACTTCACATAAACAAATCAAATGATTCATTCAGTGTTTCTGGTTTTGATGGCAAAACCTCAATTTCTATAATAAATATGAGTGGACGTGTTGTGATTTCTCAACCAATCACTTCTAATGAAATTATTTCTCTAAGTAAACTCCCAAAATCAGTTTATCTTGTGAAAATAACAGGAGAAAAAAACGTTTTTGCACAAAAAATAGTCAAAGAATAATTCAAATTTATCTCTTAAACAGCACTCTAAAAGCCTCTTCAACTTTTTTAACCTGAATCAGTTCAATATTCAGTTTACTAAGATTGAGGCTTTTTAGGTTATATTCGGGCATAATCATTTTTTTGAAACCAAGTTTTTCGGCTTCCAAAATACGTTGTTCAATGCGGTTAATTGGGCGGATTTCACCCGAAAGTCCCACTTCGCCTGCTACACAAACATGTTTTTCGATAGCAATATCGACGTTTGACGAAAGAATGGCTGAAATTACGGCTAAATCGATGGCCGGATCGTTCACTTTGATACCTCCGGCAATATTAAGGAACACATCTTTTTGAGCAATTTTAAATCCCGCACGTTTTTCGAGTACAGCCAAAAGCATGTTCAATCGACGCAGGTCAAATCCTGTACTGGAGCGCTGTGGTGTGCCATAAGCTGCCGAACTAACCAATGCCTGAGTTTCAATCAGAAATGGACGCACACCTTCTATGGCTGATGCAATGGCTACTCCACTCAATCCTTCGTGGTTTTGCGACATCAATAATTCAGACGGATTACTCACTTCGCGTAATCCATTTTGTTGCATCTCAAAAATTCCCAATTCCGAAGTGCTTCCAAACCTGTTTTTTATGGAACGCAAAATGCGATACATATAATGCTGATCGCCTTCAAATTGTAACACGGTGTCAACGATATGTTCCAATACTTTAGGACCTGCAATGCTACCTTCTTTGTTGATATGACCAATTAAAAGTACCGGAATGGAGGTAGTTTTACAGAATTTGAGCAAATGAGCAGCACATTCGCGCACCTGCGATACAGAGCCGGGTGATGATTCAATCATTTCGGTCGATACGGTTTGAATGGAATCTACAATCACCACATCGGGTTGAATATTCTGTATATGAACAAAAATCTGTTCCAACGATGTTTCGCTAACAATATAACAATCGGGGTTATCAAATTTCAACCGCTCGGCACGGAGTTTCAATTGTTTTACACTTTCCTCGCCCGAAACATACAGTGTTCGTTTTCCTTTCATGTTCAAAACTACCTGTAGCACCAAAGTTGATTTTCCAATTCCTGGTTCTCCACCAATCAAAACCAAAGAACCCGGTACTAAACCTCCTCCCAACACTCGGTTCAATTCATTGCAACTGGTATCGAAGCGACTTTCTTCCGATGTTTCTACTTCAGTAATCAGAATTGGTTTTTGTTTTACAAGTTCCAAGCCTGCTATATGAATTTTGGGGCTGTTGTCTTTGCTGATAATTTCTTCAACATACGAATTCCACTCACCACACGATGGGCATTTGCCAATCCATTTAGGTGAATCAACCCCGCAATTCTGACAAACATATACTGATTTACTTTTGGCCATGAAGATAATATTTAGAGATTTGAATTGAAAAGACAAAAATAGGGATTTTTTTCGAGAAATTCATTTGGGATGTCGGAATTCCGAATCAGGTGGGATGACAGAATTACAATTCTGTCATCCCGTAAGTAAAAAAAACCAACCTTCATTTTTTATATGCCCAAAAATTATTTATATCTTTGCAAGCACTAAATAAGCAACAGTATGCAAACAATAAACGTACAAATAGATATTGATTCACCCAC
>JBMOHG010000341.1:0-3809 GCA_049317965.1 Paludibacter sp. | reverse complement strand
TTTGCTTTTATTGATTGAAGATTATTGTATTTAAGTTGTGAAACAGATTATTCATCAATTAATCATGGGCGAATCATTGGATAAATTAATATTTTTCAATGTACAATACGACAAATTTTGGGCTAATAAAACAGTATTGCAAATCAGAATTGTTCAAAAAAACTTTGAGTATTTAATTCCATATTCACAAGACAGTCTTTGTAGAATTATTTTTAAATCAAAGAGGTTTTTGATAACAAAAAACAAAATAAATCATACCTCCATTTTTGAAATGATTATAGGTTGGAGAGCCTACATTACCCGCAAAATCATGGATTTGTTTTTGCAAAAATCTTGGTACGTGTTTATTTACTAAAGCTTCACGGCGGGCAGTGTCCAATTCTAAAGCTTTTACAACTTGTTTATTTATATATTGTTCGTCAAATTTCACAAAATTATATTTTGACAATAAATGTATTAAATCAGGCATTTCATTTTGGTAACGAAAATCGGTATACAAAAAATGGCCTCCAGGTTTTAAACTCCTGTACACTTCATTTAGAAACAATTCCATAATGGGATAACGATGCGAAGATTCAACATTAAAAATAATGTCAACGCTATTATCTGCGAGATCTAATTTTTGTGCATCTCCCTGCTTAAAAATCAATCCTTTAATGTTATAATGACTATTTCCGAACTTTGCAGCTTTTGCATTCAAATCTATTCCCAGAGCACTGGATGGCGAAAATTGTTTGGTTATATATGCAATTCCACCACCTCTACCACTACCAATTTCTACAATGTCTTTATCTTTGATATCAGTCATTTTTGCCAATCGATTGTACAGTTGAATTGAATATCGATTGATTTCATCGTTCGTATGAAGTTCAAGTTGTTCAGAAGAATCATGATAGCCATAATTCATGAACAATACCTCTTTTTTTTTGTCGACAGTGCTAATATACCAGTATAAAGCTTTATAAATAAGCGTTGTGAATGTCATAATCTGTATTATTAAATTGTTATCAGTTAGTACAAAGATAGTTTTATTTTTTTAATATGCTTTGAAAAACAAATAGTTGATATAATTTAACTTCGACATTACAAAAAAAAATGCAATAATTTTTGCTGTTATTCATTAGAAATTTAATTACAAAAAAAGTAATTTAGGCATTTTTCCGAGCTTCTAACAATAATAAAAAGAAATTGTAGTTTCAAATATTCAACACAAATTTAATCTTATTCAGAACGACGGCTTTAATTTATTGTGTATAAAATAATTCTGTTGATTTTTTTTAGAAGTAATGTTCTTGATTTTTTTTCTACCGCCAATAAATCCCAAATTTTTCTGTAAATTTGCATCCGGAAACGCAAAATAAAAAACGTACTATAATTATACATTCAAAAAACGTAATAAATTAAAGTATTATTCTGAATATGAAACTATTAATCTAGCAAATTATTAAACCAAAAAATATACAAATTGACAAAATATGGCCGACGATAAAAAAGTAATTTTTTCGATGGTGGGAGTTAGTAAAACTTTTCCACCACAAAAAAAAGTATTAAACAACATTTACTTATCATTTTTCTATGGTGCAAAAATTGGGATAATCGGGTTAAATGGTTCCGGAAAATCAACCCTTTTGAAAATAATTGCCGGAGTAGAAAAAAGCTATAATGGTGAAGTTGTTTTCTCACCAGGATATTCGGTGGGATATTTGGAACAGGAACCAAAACTGGACGAAACTAAAACGGTGAAAGAAATTGTACAGGAAGGTGTACAGGAAGTAGTAGATATGCTTGCCGAATATGAGCAAATAAATGAACAATTTGCCGAACCAGATGCAGATTTCGACAAATTGATTGCTCGTCAGGGCGAATTGCAGGAATTATTGGATCATGCTGACGCTTGGAATCTCGATAATAAACTGGAACGAGCTATGGATGCATTGCGTTGTCCGCCCGAAGAAGCTTTGGTGGGTGTACTTTCAGGAGGTGAACGTCGCCGAGTGGCTTTGTGTAGGTTATTGCTTCGTCAACCCGATATTTTATTACTTGATGAGCCGACTAACCACTTGGATGCTGAATCAGTTGAATGGCTAGAACATCACTTGCAACAATATGCCGGAACAGTTATTGCCATAACCCACGACCGATATTTCCTCGACAATGTTGCCGGTTGGATTTTGGAGCTCGACCGCGGTGAAGGTATTCCGTGGAAAGGAAACTACACTTCGTGGCTCGAACAAAAAACGGCGCGTATGGCTGGAGAAGAAAAACAAGCCAGCAAACGCCGCAAAACACTTGAACGTGAATTGGAATGGGTGCGTATGGCTCCCAAAGCACGTCACGCCAAAGGTAAAGCACGTTTAGAAGCCTACGACCGCCTTATAAATGAAGACCAAAAAGAAAAAGAAGAAAAATTAGAATTATTTATTCCAAACGGACCACGACTAGGAAACAAAGTTGTTGAAGCCATAGGAGTTGCAAAAGGTTTTGGCGAACGTTCATTGTTCGACAATCTTAACTTCATGTTACCTCCTAATGGTATTGTAGGAATCATAGGACCAAATGGTGCAGGAAAAACTACACTTTTCAGAATGATGATGGGACTTGAAAAAGCCGACAAAGGAACATTTGAAGTTGGCGAAACGGTAAAAATCGGATATGTTGATCAAAGCCATGCCGATATTGACCCTGAGAAAACAGTGTATCAGGTAGTTTCGGGCGGTACTGATTTTATTCGCGTTGGAGGTAAAGAAATCAATGCTCGAGCATACCTTTCGCGGTTCAACTTTGCAGGTGGCGATCAGGAAAAATTGTGTGGCGTACTTTCAGGGGGTGAACGAAACCGCCTACATTTAGCCATTACACTCAAATCGGAAGCTAATGTGCTGTTACTCGATGAGCCAACCAACGATATAGATGTTAATACTTTACGTGCATTGGAAGAAGGTTTAGAAGCATTTGCAGGCTGTGCAGTAGTCATTTCACACGACCGTTGGTTTCTCGACCGAATTTGTACACACATTATTGCATTCGAAGGAAACTCTGAAATATTTGTTTTTGAAGGAAGTTATTCCGAATACGAAGAAAACAAAAAAATGCGCTTAGGCGACGAAGGTCCAAAACGTATACGTTACAAAAAATTGATGGTATAAGCGAATTTGAATGTCACTTTTTCAAATTCAAGTTTGAAATATTAAAAAATGGATTTGTCTCAAAGTGAGACAAATCCATTTTTTATTTATAGGTAGTAGATGAGTTAAGTCAGTAACAAAATTATAACATAAAACATGAAAAATCAACTATCAATATTTTTTTCAAATCTATTCGTTCATTATATTTAATTCTCGACATCCGGTTCAAAAAATAACCATTGAACAGTTGGAAAAGTTGCTT
Source organism: Paludibacter sp. (assembly GCA_049317965.1). GTDB lineage: Bacteria > Bacteroidota > Bacteroidia > Bacteroidales > Paludibacteraceae > Paludibacter. Next base: position 422 of record JBMOHG010000341.1, on the reverse strand, counting down.
TAAGTTCAATTTCACAGGTATTTATATTTTCGACCAATTTAGTCACTGAATTATTCTCCTTCATTTTTGCCTTTACTGCCACCATTATTTGTGGCCCTAACTGAAGGGTAATCAGATGTAAAACTTTATCAATTTCAGGTCTATTTTCAAAGAAAAGTTGTATGTCATTTCTGACAGTCTCATCTGCACTTTGTCCAATCAACAAACTTTTAACCTTAACGGCAACAAAGAATGAAACAATAACCAATAATACTCCAATGCCAATGCTACCAATAGAATCAAAAACAGGATTTCCGGTCAGATACGATAATATTACTGACACCAAAGCAAAAAACAATCCGAATAATGCTGCAACATCTTCGCCAAATACAACTACCAATTCACTTTGACGTGAATTTTTCAACCATTGCCATAAACTCTCA
>JBMOHG010000340.1:0-3813 GCA_049317965.1 Paludibacter sp. | reverse complement strand
TGTAAGCAGATTATGGTGTAGTAACCAAATTATAAGTCATTTATTCATCTTATTATCATCCGTCAGATGACGAACTAATTCCCCAATTAACTAATCAACTAATCAACTAATCAACCAATTATCTAATCAACCAATTAACTAAACAACTAATTAACCAATCAACCAATTAACCAATCAACCAATTAACCAATTAACCAATCAACCAATTACTTTCTTGTCAGCCGTTTGCGTTCGTTTTCATCAAGATAGATTTTACGCAATCTGAAACACAAAGGTGTTATTTCAACGTATTCATCTTCTTTGATATATTCCAAAGCTTCTTCGAGACTGAAAACTACCGGCGGAATTAATTTGGCTTTATCATCAGCACCCGAAGCGCGCATATTGGTGAGTTTCTTTGGTTTAGTTACATTTACCACCATATCACCTTCTTTTGCACTTTCGCCTACAACCTGTCCGGCATAAATATCATCTTGTGGAAAAACAAAGAATCTTCCACGATCCTGAAGTTTGTCCAACGAGTAAGCAAATGCCTTGCCACCTTCCATAGCAATTATCGAGCCATTCGTTCTTTTTTCGATATGACCTTTGTAAGGTTGGTATTCTAAAAAGCGGTGCGACATAATTGCTTCACCAGCCGATGAAGTTAAAACGCTGTTTCTCAAACCAATAATTCCACGAGATGGAATCAAAAATTCCAATTGAATACGGTCATTTACCACTTCCATGCTCAACATTTCGCCTTTACGAATGGCAACCATTTCAATTACTTTACCCGAACAATCTTCAGGCAGGTTTATTGTAAGTTGCTCAATTGGCTCACAGCGCACACCGTCTATTTCTTTGAAAATTACCTGTGGCTGACCCACTTGCAATTCATATCCTTCGCGACGCATGGTTTCAATCAGTACCGACAAGTGCAATACACCACGTCCGTAAACATGCCAGATATCCGAATCCATATTTTTCTCAACCCTCAAAGCAAGATTTTTATCCAACTCTTTGATTAAACGATCGTGAATATGGCGTGAGGTAACATATTTTCCATCTTTACCGAAAAATGGTGAATTATTGATGGTGAATACCATGCTCATGGTTGGTTCGTCAATAGCAATTGGTTTCAATGGTTCAGGATTTGCTAAATCGGCAATAGAATCACCAATTTCAAAACCTTCAATTCCTACCAATGCACAAATATCACCCGATTTTACTTCGGCAGCACGTGTACGTCCTAAACCGGTAAATGTATGTAATTCTTTAATACGCGATTTGATAGGTGTTCCATCTCTTTTTACCAGATTTACATCCATCCCTTCGCGCAATGTACCGCGATGAACACGTCCAACGGCAATACGACCCACATACGAAGAATAATCCAACGAAGTAATCAACATTTGTGGTGTTCCTTCAAGGTATTCAGGTTCAGGAATATATTTGATAATGGCATCAAGCAATGGAATTATGCTGTCGGTCTGGTTATTCCAGTCTTCCGACATCCAATTTTGTTTTGCCGAACCATAAATGGTGTGGAAATTTAATTGCGTTTCAGTTGCATCCAAATTGTACATCAAATCGAAAACAGCTTCATGAACTTCGTCGGGGCGGCAGTTTGGTTTGTCTACTTTATTTACAACAACAATTGGCGTTAAACCAATTTGCAAAGCTTTTTGTAGCACAAAACGGGTTTGTGGCATTGGTCCTTCAAAGGCATCGACCAACAAAAGCACTCCGTCGGCCATATTAAGAACACGTTCTACTTCACCACCAAAATCGGCGTGACCCGGTGTGTCAATGATATTAATTTTATATCCAAGATAGTCGATAGATACGTTTTTGGCTAAAATGGTAATCCCTCTTTCGCGTTCGAGGTCATTATTATCCATAATTAACTCTCCTGCATTCTCATTGTCACGAAACAAATGACCGGCCAATAACATCTTGTCTACCAGTGTAGTTTTACCGTGGTCAACGTGCGCAATAATAGCAATATTTCTAATTTTCTGCATGTAATACAATCTTTTTTTTGAGGGTGCAAAGTTAGTCAAAATTATTCAATATCTATTTGTTTTGGCAAATCATCTGAATATTAGGATATAAACACAAATTTCAGCCTAAAAATACCATTAATAAACACCAGTTTATTTTGGACGATGTATTTTGCACTTATCTTAAAAAAATCTAGTATCTTTGTGGGCAATTAGATTAAATTCGTTTTTATTTCTGTTATGCTAAAGCAGCAATTACAACAAAGATTACAGCAAAAGCTTTCACCTGCTCAGATTCAGGTTATCAAAATGCTCGAAGTTCCTACTTTAGAGTTGGAAGAACGCATCCGTCAGGAGCTGGAAGAGAATCCTGCTTTGGAAGAAGGCGCTGATATGGAAAATCAAAATGATGAGTCGGATGATGATTTCAATTCGGAAGATGGCGGAAATAACGATGATGTTGATTTCGAAGAATATATGGCAGATGATGACATTCCTGATTATAAACTGAAATCGAATAACACATCAAAAGACGATAAACACGAAGACATTCCATTTTCTATTGGCATGACTTTTCATGAGTTTTTGATAGATCAGGTGGGATTGTTGAAATTGTCGGAAAAAGACCGCTTATTGACTGAATATGTGATTGGTAACATTGATGATGAAGGTTATTTGCGCCGAACACCCGAAGCAATGGTCGACGATATTGTTTTTCAGGTTGGGTTGCAAATATCAGATGAAGATATGTATCGCATTATCAATTTGGTACGCGACTTTGATCCGTCGGGAGTTGGTGCTTCCAATCTCCAGGAATGCCTTCAATTACAACTAGATCGTAAAGAATCCACACCATATACTGTTCTTGCAAGACGTATTATTTCAGAGTATTTTGAGGAATTTTCCAAAAAACATTTCGACAAAATTCTGAAAGGATTGGACATGGACGATGAAATGCTAAAACGAGTGATGAGTGAAATAACTCATCTCAATCCTAAACCCGGAAGTGCATGGAGTGGTAATATTTTAGAGAAATCTATGTCCACAATTGTTCCTGATTTTATTTTGGAAAACGATGAAAATCAGCTCACCGTGCATCTCAACAATAGTAATGTTCCTGAACTCAGGGTAAATACTACCTACAACGAAATGTTTCAGGATTATGCCGGAAACAAACAAAATCAGAGTAGAGAAATGAAAGATGCTGTGATGTTTGTAAAACAAAAGATAGACTCTGCACGTTGGTTTATCGACGCCATAAAACAGCGTCAGCAAACTTTGCTTACTACCATGATGGCTATTGTGAAGTTTCAGAAACAGTTTTTTATCGAAGGTGATGATACCTATCTGAAACCCATGATTTTGAAAGATATTGCAGACATAACAGGGTATGATATTTCTACTATTTCGAGGGTAAGTAACAGTAAATATATTCAGACTGAATTTGGAATTTTTCCGGTAAAATACTTTTTTTCCGAATCAATGACAAATGACTCTGGCGAAGAAGTTTCAACTAGAGAAATAAAACAAATTCTGTTGCAATGTATTGAAAATGAAGATAAAAGAAAACCTATTAACGATGATGCTTTAGCCGCTGTTTTAAAAACAAAAGGTTATATCATTGCACGTAGAACAGTTGCAAAATACCGCGAACAACTGAATATTCCGGTGGCCAGAATGCGGAAGGAAATTTAAAATAGTTGACAGTTGACAGTTGATAGTTGACAGTTGATAGTTATCAGTTAATTAATTACAAGAATTTAATTTGTAAGAAATGAATAATTTTTATAAAATAATATCACTCATTTTTCAACCATTATTAATGCCG
>JBMOHG010000339.1:0-3831 GCA_049317965.1 Paludibacter sp. | reverse complement strand
GTATTTCGGACAGAGGAAATAATACTGCCAATTCTGATTTTTGGTTACGTTCAGGTGATTACTTGCGATTAAAATCAATAGAGCTTGGTTATACAATACCTTCAGTATTAACTGACAAGTTCCATATTCGGTCTTTGCGATTTTATTTGAATGGGTTTAATCTCTTTAATTTCAACAAAACAGGAATAGATATTGACCCCGAGTTAAATTTTGCAGGTTTTAATTCCGTTTATCCTTATACACGTACTATATCTGCCGGATTAAATCTTAAGTTCTAATATATTTAATAATATGAAAATGAAAAAAATCTTATATCTTATTTTAATATCCATTTTAGTTGGATTTACTTCGTGCAATTATATGAAGTATGATTTTTATGATGGACCTGTAACCGAAGCTCAATTCTGGAAGCTGAATAATTCGGCAAGAGGAGAATTAAATCAAGCATACTCGTATCTTCAACAAGGATACAATGCGTATGATGGTGCTATGTTGGCAGCCGGTTGCGATGAAGCTGTGAATTCCAACTTAAACTCGACCGTAAATATCTTTAATAACGGCACATGGAGTCCACTTCGCACAATGAATGATGCTTACGCAACTAACTACAAAGGGATCAGACAGGTAAATGTATTTCTTGCCCATGCCAATACTGCCAGTATTATTCCTGCAACTGATATTCCAAGATTACGTGGCGAAGCTTTCTTTTTAAGAGCTTTGTTTCATTTTGAATTACTGAAACGCTATGGTGGTGTAATCATTGCCAATAAAGTATTTAATATGAATGACACCCTTGATTTGCCAAGAAACACGTTTTCCGAAACTGTTGCTCAAATCGTTATGGATTGTGACTCCGCCTTAGCAATAAATTCTTTACCTTTGGCCATTGCCAATTCAGCAGACTCCGATAAGGGTCGTGCAACCAAAACTGCTGCTATGGCTTTGAAATCTCGCACCTTATTATATGCTGCAAGCCCTTTGAATAACCCCGATAATGATATTGCACTTTGGCAAAAAGCCGCTACAGCCGCCAAATTATTAATTGATAAAAATGCGCATACTTTACTTGACAAATACGCCAATGTTTTCAATTACTCTGAAGCTCAATACAACAATGAAGTTATTTTTGCCACCTCAGCCGATAATCGGAATGACATTGAAACCAACAATGCTCCAATAAGTTTTGCCGGAGCACTTGGACGAACCAACCCAACACAAGAATTGGTTGATGCTTACGAAATGAAAAATGGACGATTAATAACTGATCCTTTATCAGGGTATAATCCTTCAAATCCTTATTTAAACAGAGACCCCAGACTTGCACTTTCGGTTTTTTATAATGGTTCGTTGTATAAAACAGTTACAATTGACACATACATTGATGGAAAAGACTCCAAAGAAAAAAGTATCAATGGAACGAAAACAGGATATTATATGGCGAAGTTTTTAAGTAGTTCAGCAACCTGGAATACAACTACAAATACATTGGTACGTCGTCCGTGGGTGATATTTAGGTATGCCGAAATTTTACTTAACTACGCTGAAGCTCAAAATGAAGCTGTAGGACCAGATGCAAGTGTTTACGATGCAATTAATCAGATCAGAAAACGTGCCAGAGGTGGAATTGCAACCGACTTACCTGCAAATTTAACACAAGACCAAATGCGTGAACGAATTCGCAATGAACGGCGTATAGAGTTGGCATTTGAAGAACATCGATTTTACGATGTTCGGCGTTGGAAAATTGGAGAACAAATTTTTGCAAAGCCTGTAACAGGCATGAAAATTGTAAAATCGGGCACAACTCTTACTTACGAGCCATTTACGGTAGAAACCAGAGTTTTTGAAAGCAAAAATTACCGTTTCCCAATTCCACAATCTGAAATAGATAAAACCACCAAACTAATTCAAAATCAGGGTTGGTAATATATTCAACAAAAAATTCGAATAAACAAAAATAATTTTGGATATGAAAAAAATACTTATAATATTAATTTTAGCGGCTGGATTGAATGCTTGTCAGGATAATACTTTTGTAGATTTTGATTTTACAGGAGGGTATTTCCCCAATCAATATTCCGTAAAAGTATTTGACCTTGCAAATGTCAACGATAGTGCCCATAGCTTTATTGTGCCAATTGTAATGGGTGGAGTGTACAAAAACACACAAGAGCGAATATTTAATTTTGAAATTGCACCTGAGCTTTGTAATAAAGCGTTGTTTGAATCAACCAAAGACACTATATCTTTGTTACCTTCCACCCATTATACATTGAGTTCAGCAAATCAGATAATTATCCCAGCCGGTAAACTGAATGGAAGTATTGAAGTGAAACTCACGGATGCATTTTTTAATGACCCATTAGCTAGCAAATTACACTACGTGATTCCAATTCGAATAAAAAGTGTAACAGGACTTGATTCAGTATTGAGAGGTAAATCTTTGGTAAGTAATCCCGATGTGCGAGTTACAAGTCAGTGGTCAATATTACCTAAAGATTATATTATGATTTCGGTAAAATATATAAGCCAATATCAAGGAAACTATTTTCACAGAGGAGTTAGCGTAGTTAAAGACCCAACAGATAAGATAATTGAAAACACTATTTACAATCAAAATACCGAAATTTGGAATTTATTACCAAAAGGACAGAATATGGTTTATGTAAATGGGACTAGAAATAGTAAGTTTCTATCAGGTAATGCTCAATTAAACCTCAGTATAAATACAAGTGGGAATATTTCAATTACCGATGAGGCAGGCACAGCTGTAGGTACTGGTCAGTTTATAAAAGATGGTGAGGTTATAGGGGGTACTAGTCGAAATAAAATGGTACTTGCCTACAAATATTCGGTTCAATATACTGCACCTACACCCGAAAATCCCGTAAAAACAGTTGATGATAATGACTCCAAAATTAACTATTCCGGGTCGTGGTCAAGTAATTCAGATGCTTTATTCTATGGAGGTACGAGACATTATTCTAATTCCGGTTCGTTTGTATATACCTTTACAGGCGATGGAGTTGCACTTTACTGGAAAACAGGTCCAACGTATGGAGCGTTTGACGTGTATTTAGATGATATGACAGTACCTGTAAGAGTAGATGTTAGTACAGTAACTCCAACAGCACTTTACAAGCAAAAATTATATGAAGTATCTGGTTTGCCATTAAAATCGCATACCATTAAGGTTGTAATAAAAAATGCGAAAAATACATATTTCGATTATCTGACTTATAATGTAACTCAAGTTATCATTCCAAGTGGTGCATACACCTACGAAGCAAATGACACAATAGTAGTAAAAGATAGAATATTCCCTGTGGATACGTTCACACCATTAGTTTATTAATGAATAAATGCATTTTTCGAACAAAAACTTTAGATTTTGTATTATGAAACGAATAAAGCATAACAGCAAATACTTTTTACTTTTCAGTTTAATAATTAGCTTAATCAGCTGTAAACAGGAGAGTATTACTCCACCAACACCAAAACCTACCGTTGTGGTTTATACCGATAGTATTTTAAAGGTTTCTGCAGATGGAGTCTTTATGCGTAACAATAAGCCGTATCGGGGAATTGGAGTTAATTATTTCAATGCGTTTTACAGAACCATACTCAATCAGAATGACAAATCATATTACGAAGGGCTTAAATATCTGAGTGACAATAAAATTCCATTTGTTCGGTTTACAATGAACGGGTTCTGGCCCAGTGAATTAAAATTGTATCAAACAAATAAAGCACGCTACTATGTATTACTTGATGAATTTATTAAAACAGCCGAAAGATATAAAGTGGGGTTGATTCCTTCTTTGTTCTGGT
>JBMOHG010000338.1:0-3838 GCA_049317965.1 Paludibacter sp. | reverse complement strand
CATCTACACCCAGATTCTTGGCAACCATAGCGGTTTTTATCATTTCTTCCGCAGCCCGCTTTTGTACATCGGCAGGATTTCCATTTCCCCAAATGTATTCAGGTAGAATGGCTTTATGACGCAAATCAATCTTATCACAAACCGCCTGACCAACCAAATGATTGGAAATGGCAAAGGTTTTTAAATTGTGTTTTGCCAACTGCTCTATTTTTTTTTCGCAATAAGACTTATCCGCTTTTGAAACATCAATATGGTCGCCCGAGCAAGCAAGTTCTAATCCATTATATCCAATTTTAGATGCTATTTTACATACTGTTTCAAGTGGCATATCTGCCCATTGACCTGTAAAAAGGGTTATTTGTCTCGACATAGTTAGCTTTTTAATTTAATCCATTTTTCATTACTCGATGCAGATTCTACAACTGCATCAATAAACTGCATACCCCGTAATCCGTCGTGAACAGTAGCAATATCAGGATTTTCTAATATAAATCCTGCCTTTTGAGCTTTTACAGCTTTCGCAAAATTTTTGTATATATTGGCAAATGCCTCAATCAATCCTTCGGGATGACCACCCGGAAGTCGCGTGTTTTTAATAGCTTGTTCGCATAGATTAGCATTGTCACCTGTCCGTAGTATTTGCATCGGTTTATTCAGCAAGTTCAACATAAGTGAATTTGGTTCTTGTTGATGCCATTCAATGCCGCCTTTTTCGCCATAAACTCTGATTTTCAGATTATTTTCTTCACCCACACTTATCTGGCTGGCATATAAAATTCCTTTAGCACCTTTATCGAAATGAATCAGCACATTGGCATCGTCTTCGAGCAGACGACCCGAAACAAACGTTGTGAAATCAGCACAAACTTCGGATATTTTTTGACCTGTAATGTATTCTGCCAAGTTTTGTGCATGCACACCAATATCGCCAATAGAACCGCTTTTCCCCGATTTAGTAGGATTTGTGCGCCATGAAGCTTGTTGGTTTCCGGATGTTTCGAGTGCTGTTGCCAACCAACCTTGTGGATATTCAACCACTACTTTTCGAATGTTACCGAGTTCACCGTTTTCTACAATATATTTGGCTTGTTTTACAAGCGGATAAGCTGAATAAGGATGTGTGAGTGCAAAGATTAATCCGGTTGATTCAACCAATTCTGCTAATTGTTCAGCTTCATCGCTGGTCACAGTCATTGGTTTTTCACAAACCACATGAAAGCCATTTTCTAACGCCATTTTGGCTATGTCGAAATGCAAAAAATTGGGTGTAACTATGCTAACAAAGTCCATCCGTTCTCCTTCGGGAAGTTGTTTTTCTTTTTCAAACATTTCTGCGTACGAACCATACACCCGATTGTCGTCGAGGTAATAGGCTGCACCAGCTTCTTTCGATAGTTTTACATCTGCATTAAATGCACCGCAAACCAACTCTATCTCGTTATCTAATCCAGCTGCCATACGGTGTACAACTCCAATAAATGAGTTTAGGCAACCGCCTACCATTCCCATTTTTAGTCTTCTTTTCATTTTGTTACTTTTTGTCTTTTAGTATAAAAAAGTAGAAATAGAAATGTAACTGTAAGAAATGCAGGAAGTATTGCAACTAAACGTAAAGTTTCGGCTCCTGCCATTACTTTGGCTTGCGAAAGAATGAGGAATTCCTTTGTTCCTTCCAATGCATTCAGAATATCTGTTATTGTATAGGTTTTAGGGATAGAATTAACTAAATTACTATCATAAAGTTTTCCCATAAAAGGTAAAATCAATGAAACAGAAAGCATACCTGCTCCTCCCATTATAGATAGTCCTAACGCTCCGGTTCGAGGTAGATATTCTGCGACATAACCAAGCATCGTAGGCCAAAAATAGGTTACTCCTATAGCAAAAATAGCTGTGGCTGCTATGGTTGTCCAACCACTTGAATAGCTCAATAAAACAAGACCAATACCGGCTGTAATGGCTGAAAAAAGCAACATACCTGCAGGGTTTAATTTATGAACAACAGGTCCGGCAAACGAACGACCAATGGCCATAATTCCATTGATAAACACCAACAATAAAATAGCAGGAACACCTACATTACTCAATAAAACGGTAATCCATTGGTTCGTTCCAAGTTCGGTACTTGCAGTTAGAAACATGCAGAACACCATAAACAAAAACAAGGGAGAAAGACATGCTTTTATCATATCTTTCATAGAAATACCCGAGCTAACCCGTTCTGTTTTTGGAAGTTTTAATTTTAGGAATAAAAAACCATAGGTAAAAACAGGAATCAAAATAACTGCCATTTTAACCTGCCAACCAGCATCAATCAATCCAAGCAGATAGGCTGCCAAACCGCCAATAACAATTCCACCCGGAAACCAGACATGAAATCCGTTGAGCATTTTTGTTTTTTTGTCCGGGAATAAAGTGGCAACTAACGGATTACATGCGGCTTCCACAAAGCCATTGGCTATGCCAACCAATAAAGTTGAGCCAAAAAGTGTCCAAAAACCAACCGAAAAAATGGTCAGAACAATTCCAGCCAAATGACCAACAAAAGCAAAAACAAGAATGGTTTTCATCCCAAGCAAATCCACCAGAAAACCGCCGAAAATCATAGCCAGAGTAAAGCCCCAAAAGGCAGTACCAATGCACCAACCAATTTCTTCGTTGCTGAGTTTAAAAACTGTTCCAAATGTATTTCCGAGTAAATCGGCACGAATGGCAAAAGTCATGGCCGTAGCTATCAGTGCGATGCGACTGGCAAAAAATAATTTCTTACTGTTGATTTCCATACTATTCTTTTGTTATATTTGTTGTCAAACGATTAAAATACTGAACCGATTCAATTATTTCGGGAAGTGAGTTTTCCCAATGATATTCGTATTCCACCGACAAAACTCCTTTAAAATTCTGTCGTTTTAATTCGTGCATTAAGCCTGAGAAGTTCACAAGACCAGTTCCCCACGGCACATCATGATAACCATTGTAACAGTTCTCGCCGGGTACAACATCCTTGGCATGAACTGAAACAACACGTCCTTCGTATTTTTTTAACGACTCCAATGGGTTTAACCCCGAACGCAACCAATGCCCGAAATCAACACAAACTCCAATATATTTACTTCGTTTAGCTAATTGTGACATTGTATAATCTGGATTCCAATAAATAGATGGTTTTGGATGGTTGTGTAATGCGATTTTAATATTGTATTTCTCGGCCAATGGCTCGGCGATATTTAATTGCAAAGAGTCCGCTTCCGAAATAATGGTTTCGATACCCATTTCTTTAGCAAAATCGAATAACTTAATCCAGTCACTTTCGGTTTTTGGTGTGATAACACCATAATTAACCAATTTGATTTTTTTTGATTTTAGCAATTTCAATAGTTGTGCACGGGTTTCTTTTTTCATCAAATAGCTTGTTTCACCTTCTATCTTACCACCAATTTTTTGGTGCGAATACATTTCTACATTTGAAATACCGGCCGCCTTTAGCTTATCAATAGTTTCGACAAAAGTAAACTTATTAAAAGTATATGCCTGTGATGAAAGTCGCCATCCCTGCTGTACTGCAGCTGCATTGGCATATTGAGCAATAGCATGAATATTAAAAACGAGAAATAACAATAGTGCTGAATAAAGTTTTTTGTTCATTTGATGGATTATTATTTATAAATAAAATTTGATGTTTTGCCGGAAATAGTAAAATAGTTTGATGCATTTTGTGTAGTTACAGAAACGCCATTAACAGTAAAATTATCAAACGTAACATTTTTAATATCACCTGTACTGGCTGAAGTTACATTGCCATTTCCATTGAAATAACTTATTCTTCCGGGTAATCCAG
>JBMOHG010000337.1:0-3843 GCA_049317965.1 Paludibacter sp. | reverse complement strand
GCAAAATCAGCATTACCATGATCGGCAATGATAATTACCTCGTAATCATTTGCTTTTGCAGCTTCTACAACTTGTTTTACGCAATTGTCAACCGTAATAACAGCTTTTTCGATGGCTTCGTAAATACCGGTATGTCCAACCATATCACCATTTGCAAAGTTGAGGGCAATGAAATCGAATTTCTTTGTATTCAATGCAGCCACTAATTTGTCAGCCACTTCTGGTGCACTCATTTCTGGTTGCAGATCATAAGTTGCCACTTTTGGAGAAGCAACCAAAATACGTTCTTCCCCATCAAATTCACTTTCGCGACCGCCAGAGAAAAAGAAGGTAACGTGTGCAAATTTTTCAGTTTCGGCTATTCGTAATTGTTTCATTCCAAGACTTGAAACATATTCACCTAATGTGTTTTGAACATTATCTTTGTCAAACAAAATATGTAAACCTTTGTAACTCGAATCGTAAGGAGTCATACAATAATACTCCAAAGGCATGGTCATCATACCTTCCTCAGGCATATCTTTTTGTGTTAAAACTACTGTCAATTCTTTTGCACGGTCGTTACGGTAGTTAAAGAAAATAACTACATCACCGGCTTCGATAGTTGCCAGTGGCTTTCCTACAGCATCAACAGCTACAATTGGATTCACAAATTCATCGGTAATTCCGGCATCATACGATGCTTGCATAGCGGCTACTACATCGGTAGTTGCTTCTCCTACGCCATTTACCAATAAGTCATACGCTTTTTTAACTCTGTCCCAACGTTTGTCGCGATCCATAGCGTAATAACGTCCGATTATAGATGCAATTTTCGTATTTGTTTTTACTGTTTGTGCAGCAAGCTGTTCAATAAATTCTTTTCCGCTGCGTGGATCGGTATCGCGACCATCCATAAAACAATGAACAAAAGCATCAGAAACGCCATATTCTTGAGCTATTTCTAGCAATTTGAACAGATGATCTAACGAACTGTGAACACCACCATCGGAAACTAATCCTAAGAAGTGAATCTTCTTTTTATTGTCACGGGCATACGAGTAGGCATTAATAATTTCAGGATTTTCCAAAATACTATTATCGCGGCAAGCAATATTTATTTTTACTAAATCCTGATAAACTACACGTCCTGCACCAATATTTAAGTGACCAACCTCGGAATTTCCCATTTGACCTTCAGGAAGTCCAACATCTTCGCCAGCTGCTAAAAGTTGAGAGTTTGGATAGTTAGCAACCAACGAATCGAGGTAAGGAGTTGGTGTACTGTAGATGACATTTGAGTGTGTTGGTTTTCCAATTCCCCACCCATCAAGAATCATTAATAATGCTTTTTTACTCATTTTATTTATTTGATTATTATATTTTTACGTAAGTTTTTTTGCTTTTTTGAATGTCCATTTTTTGAAGCCGCAAAATTACTCTTTTTTTGCCATTTAGCATCGTCTTTTTATAGTTTTTGTTCATCATTTCAGAAAATAATATTAGCAATCAACCATTTAAAAGACCAATTATTTTCAAATCTTCAAATCTTCAAATTTTCTTTTTTCTCAAATCCTCAAATTATTTTATCTTTGTAAACTTAAAAGACAAAAAATCATGTTCATTGTAATTTCTTGTATGATAGCCGGGATTGTTATTGGCTATTTTTTTCGTCATAAAAAACCAATGTTCATTCATAGGTTGATAATAACACTTATTTGGGTATTATTGTTTTTACTTGGATTAGAAATTGGTGTTAATGAGAGAATTATAAGTCAATTTGCCAAACTAGGTTTTGACGCATTTCTACTTGCCATTGCTGGTACTTTTGGTAGTGTACTTACAGCTTGGATACTTTGGTTGTCAGTTCGTAAAAATCCGTCAGAAAAATGAAAGCAAGTCTTGTTATTTTGTCTTTTTTTGCAACAGGTTTATTGATGGGCATATTTCAATGGATACCGAATGTACTTTTAACTCCAGATATAAGTTTTTACGTTCTTTGTGCATTGATGTTTTCGGTAGGCATAAGTATTGGAAGTGACTCATCTACAGTAAGTAAATTTCGTAATTTGAATCCACGATTGCTTTTTTTACCGATAATGACGATTGCCGGCACTTTATTTGGAGTATTCATTATTAGTTTTTTTCTTAAAAACAGAAGTCTTTCTGATTGCCTGGCTGTAGGTGCCGGATTTGGTTATTATTCATTGTCAAGTATTTTAATTACGCAATATAAAGGAATTGAACTGGGCACAATCGCATTACTTTCAAATATTATTCGTGAAATACTCACATTGTTATTGGCACCTTGGATGGTTAAGTATTTTGGTAAATTAGCACCAATTTCGGCTGGTGGTGCTACTACAATGGATACAACTTTTCCAATTATTGTCCGAAATTCGGGTAAAGATTATGCAATTGTCTCAATTTACCATGGTTTTATTTTAGACTTTACTGTTCCCTTTTTGGTGACTTTTTTTTGTGGTTTGTGATCTAAATTTCAATTTGATAAATTTCTTAATATAAAATAGTACTCATTTAATGAGAAAAATACTCTAAAAAACATCATCACCTTTGAATTATTTTGTACTTTTGCAGAATATAAGAAGTTTATAAAAGACTTTGCATTTGAATTAATTAATAATAAATATAGTATTCAATTGTACCTTAAAGTATTTGATAAATCTTCTATTATCAATGAATTGAAAATATTTGTAATATGAAAATAATCATTGTTGGAACCGCGTATCCTTATCGTGGTGGTTTGGCTGCTTATAATGAGCGATTAGCTCGCGAATATGTGAATCAAGGTCATGAGGTGGAAATTTTTACTTTCACCTTACAATATCCTTCTTTTTTATTTCCGGGAAATACCCAATATTCTTCAGAATTTGCCCCAACTGATTTAATTATTACCCGAAAAATTAATGCTGTTAGTCCTTCAAATTGGATGAAGGTAGGACGCGAAATAAGAAAAAAGTCGCCCGATATGGTGATTTATTGTTATTGGATGGCATTTATGGCTCCTTGTTTTGGTACAATAGCAAGATACGCTCGTGCTCCAAAAACAAAAATGGTGGCGATGATTCACAATATGATACCACATGAACCAACCATACTCGACAGACTATTCCCTCGTTATTTTGTAAATGCAATGGATGGTTTTGTAGCAATGGCTGAATCTGTTGTAGCTGACATCAATCATTTTGATAAACACAATAAGCCCAAAGTTGTTTCTCCACATCCAATCTACGATCATTATGGTGACCCTCTCACGAAAAAAGAAGCTGCTTTAAAACTTGGATTGCACGAACAAAAAAGCTATGTGCTGTTTTTTGGATTTATTCGCCAATACAAAGGTTTAGATTTGTTGCTTGAAGCATTTGCAGATGAACGATTGCGTCAATTTCCTGTCAGATTGATTGTTGCCGGTGAGTTTTACGAGAATCCTCAACCCTATTTAGAATTAATTATTAGGCTAGGATTGGAAGGAAAAGTTGAATTACGTACCGGATTTATACCCGACAGTGAAGTTCGTAACTATTTTAGTGTGGCCGATTTGGTAGCTCAACCTTACCGTACTGCTACACAAAGTGGAGTGAGTCAGATAGCCTATCATTTTGAAAAACCAATGTTGGTAACCAATGTTGGTGGTTTGGCCGAAACAATTCCTGATGGAAAAGTGGGCTATGTGGTTGGTGTTGAAATTAAACAGATTGCCGATGCTTTAGTAGATTTCTATTCTAATAATCGTGCTGAAAAAATGATTGAAAACATCAAAGTTGAAAAACGAAAATTTACCTGGTCACACATGACAGATGCGATAAATGGGCTGTTTAAATAACTCCCAACCTCCTAAAGGGG
>JBMOHG010000336.1:0-3847 GCA_049317965.1 Paludibacter sp. | reverse complement strand
TCTATTATTCCCTTTCTGAAGCTGTGATTTATTTCAATAAAACATCCAATCCATAGTTTCTTCATTACCTGATCCGGCAAGTCCGGCATTTCGTGCTGCAATAGTACCATTGGTAAACCCAAGAATCAGACAATAGCCTTTTGGCAAAAGTAGTTTGTTTTTTCCTGCTTTGAAATCGTATGCATGAACATTAATGGCTGGCAGATCGTCCACTTTCAGAGCATTAAGTAGCAGCGGGTCAGCTTGTCCGTATAAGTTGGCAGCGGCATCGGTTTCAAGTGTTGGCGCTTTGGCATATTTACGCTGGTCATCACGAAAAAAGCCCACGAGCAATTTCACCGGTTCTGAATTTTCAAATTCTAATGTAGTTCCAATATTTGTTTGCGCGGCCGAGTTGAGCAAAAGTGCATTTAGCCCGACAAGTTCCGGGGCTATTTCTTCCACGTCCGATTCTATATCAGTATACAACGAAACTCCTGCTACCAATTTTACAGTTTTGAAATTACCATCTAATTTTACATTGGCAGCAGGTAGTGCACTAATTATGCTATGTGTCAGATTTCCTGCATTTTGTTTCGATTTCAATAAAATCAGGTTGTTTTGGAAGTTCGAAAACTCTTTTTTGTAATGTACCAGAAGTTCAGCCCATGTTTTATTTTTTCCATCATCACCACCAATAGGAATACGGCGTTGTGATGTTTGCATACTGTTGGCGTACCAATAAGAGTCTTTGGTCAACTCAACAAGATTGCTATAATGCATCAGACTTTGTTGCAGTAAAATTGCTGCATTGTCGAGATTTTTAATATCCTTTCCCCACTGATAATCCAACACAAGTTTTGCAGCTTTTACTTTATTTTCGAAGAAATAGGCAAACTCCCTGTAGCAGTGCATATCATTTCGAAGTCGTTTGAATTCGGCTGTATTTTTGGTGGTTTTGCCCTCTACCGAATCGATAGCTGCAATGGCTTTATCACCATGAACAATTGCCTGAGCTATAATGTCGAGCGGCAGTTCACCTACATGTGGTTGGCGTTTCCATTCTTTTTCTACGTATTCTATCAATTTTTCACCCTGTGGACCACAACTTTCATAAAAACCGGGGTAGATTTTGTATTTATACGGATTCACTAATTGGCTCATAAACATACCAAGCAACAAGGTTTGACGATTGCCTTCGGTGATACCAAAACGTCGCAATAATTTTGGTGCAATTTCACCCGATTCGTCATAAGCCGTTTGTATTTTACGAGCATCCGCATCAGTAATTCCATAATATTCACTTAATTGCTGATTCCAATAGCTGATTTCATTATTTCTATCACGATGGCAATTCCACGCATATCGTGCCCATGTTTTGTACCACATCCAGTCACGGTCAATTTGTTTCAGACGATTGCCATCTGCCAATTTATCAGCAGTGTAAGGATAATCCCAGAATGAAGCTTGAGGATATAAATGCAACCCATTTGCCCCTTTGGCAGTGTGCATGGCATTTACAGTTTTCTGAATAAATAATGGAGAGCTATACCGCCATGGTTCGAGGTTTGCCAAAATATGTATGTTGCTTATATGAACAGTTCCAAGTTGACTCAAATCTCTATCGGTTTTTGACCATGGTCCCCCCGGTTCATAAGTTGTCAAACTTTCACCGGTGTACTTATTCATGGTGTACAAGTTTTTATACAATGGTTTTGCTGCCGCAATATCCATTTTGGCATCGGTGTCATGAGCACGAAGAATAATTGGTGGTTCATCATTGCGTCCTAAAGCTTTCAATCCATCTTTTACACCCGGAATAATGGTTTCGGTAAACCATTTCACATCATCCTCGTAAGTATCCATGGCTTCGCCCAGCGTAATCAGGAATCCTATGTTAGGGTATTTTTCAACAAAAGCAGCAATACTTTTGCGCGTATAATCACTTATGAGTGGCGTTATGGGCCGATTACGGTCTTGTGTCAAAATACCATAATGTTCGGCAAAAGGTTTTGAAACAATAATATTATAGAACATTTGAATTACAAAAATACCCCGTTTATCAGCTTCTTTTGTTAGAAAAGTATAGATTTCTTCGTTCTTTTTAAAAGTTTCTTCGTCCACTTCCAAAGCAAAAGGATAATCATTCAATTTTACCAACGATGCGAAAGGATGTCCGTTCCACAAATACAAAGAGTTCATCCGATTGGCAACCAGCATATCAAGGTATTCAATCCATTGATTTTTATCATAAAACCAGGGAAAAGTTTCGGGCGTGTAAGGATATTCGTACACCGTGCGACCGGGCAGATAAGTGGTTTTCTGAACACCAATACAAGCTCCACGCATCACCATTTCTGGTGCATCGGTAATCGAAACTGGCAGGTCAAGCTTTTTGGAGTTTTGGAAACGGTCAATTATCTCACGACAACCGTAAATTACCCCATTTCCATCGGCTCCACAAATAAGTGTTGTATTTTTCCGGGTTCCAATAAAAAAACTTTCCTTTTTTAAAGTATCCGGTAGTTGAAATTTATATTGTTTTAAAATTCGTGTTAACGCCGGATCTTTTTTTTCAAGAACTATAATACACTTTTCATTTTTCAATTGAACTTTTGGTACAGCGTTTCCAACAGAATAACCCGCAGATTTTAAGGCCTTACTCAACATATCCACGCCAAATTGCACCCTATTGGAAGCGTCCTGAAAAGTAAAAACCTGAATAGTTTCCGCTCTCAACCCAAAAACAATAAAAATCACAAAAACTACAACTAAACTTTTTCTACACCTCATAATGACTATGCATTTTACCTATAAACATCATCAATAGGACGAAAAATTCGCCCCGTTGTACTGACTTTTTATGAAATTAGCAATGCGGGCTTTGTCTGTTTCGTATTTCTTAGTAGCTGCTGCCTTAGCAACCAAATCATCTTTAAGAAGTTTTTGTTCCTCTTCGTATTTAGTTTTCAGTAGAGCCAAACCATCTTTGTACTCCTTGTGTTTGGTTTGGCGGTCTGAAATGCTTCGCTCGTTTTCCAAATTCTCATTTGGTTGTATTCCATCAAACAAAGTTTTATCGTCGCATGGGTCAAAACTTGATGAAAATGCCCCCTGTAGTACATTTTCTAACTTTGTGAAATTATTTTTGAAACTAATTGATATTCTTAATAATAATGTCAAATAAAGTTTGTATTTTTGCTGCACAATAAGGGTCAATAATTCCCAATGACCCACCAATTCCCTTTCAAATTAGCATTAAACATAGAGATTTTACGAAGGCTGCACTGAAAAATGCGAGGGCAGCAGGAGAACTTGCAACATCTGCAAGTGAAAACGCGAGGGAAGCAAGTGAAAATACGAGGGAGGCAGGAGAAATTGCATCAACAGCTTGTGAAAACGCGACGTAAGCAGGAGAAGTTGCAACAGCAGCATGAGAAAATGCGAGGGAAGCAGCTTACCTACCATTTTCACACCAATTCAGACAAATATATCTCAATAAATTCAATAATAATCATTTAAAAAAACAATTAAGCTTTATGGAAAATCCTGAAATTACAACACCCGAAGTAAAAAAAACTTCAACCCGACACTTCGACACGATGGACGAATCGATTGTGAAAATGAAAATGACTCTTGGCAATGCTTCTTTGCCTGAAATTTTTCCAGTAATGGAAACAGTTGGTTACACTGCCGAAAAAGTGGCAGGCATGAAGGCAGAACTTTCACAGTTGGAAACCCTAAGCCAAGGGCAAATCAAAGAATACGCAGACCAAGATGCGGAACAAGAAAAGTTCGACCTCAAACGTGCTGAAATCAATGACGTTTTCAACAAACATCGGTCATTGACACGTGTACTTTTCAAAGG
>JBMOHG010000335.1:0-3854 GCA_049317965.1 Paludibacter sp. | reverse complement strand
CAAAAAAACCAGATTTGTTGAGTTTGGAACAAGCAAAAAGAATGCGACCAAATTTATTTTAGGAATTAAAAAAAAATATTATTCATTTGTAAGGCTTTAGTATTATACCAACTGTACATTTAAAATGACCCAATCATTTTAAATGTCTACTGTTGTTAATGCCGATGTCTACAAACAAATAGAACAATGAGACGAAGTCGAAATTGGTCTATATTGTTTGTACAATCGGTATTAGATGAATTAAAAATGAACGGCTGAAATTCGAGATTGAACTTCAGCCGTTTAATGTTTATTGAATAAATTTTTTCTACCAATTTAAAGTTACTTGAATTGGAAAACCTCCATCAATTGTACTTGTAACTATATTATCTTTTTCGCCATTACCATAATCTCTAACTTCTGAACCTTTATCAGTAGTAGTAACTGTAACACCACTAACATAATATTTATATCCATCCATCGTAACGAGCGGTTTTTCAATTACCATACTAAAAGATTCATTTTTGGTATTTTTACCTTTGGTATATCCATCAGTTGAAAAGCTATTTGCACCTAACGAAGTTCGTTTACGAAAAGAATCATGAATTATAGATGTTTTATTTTCAAGCAATATTGTGTCTTGTAATTGTATAATTAATTGATTTTGGAAATTTGACTCAATCAATTTATATCCTTTCACGGAATTACCGTTTACCCAAAAGTCAGAAAATTTGAATAATTTGCTTGCCTTATATTGACTGGTTGTAATAAATACTTTACCTTTTATGGTTCTGCCGTATTTGTCAACAAAACCATCTGTACCATAATCAATTAGAGCGATAGCGGGATAAACATTATTTTCCGTAAGATATTCAACTCTATAGCCCAATGATGAGCTTACTTTGTTTAATTCCTTTACCGGAGTTGAAAGACTTTCCTCAAAATCTTTAATACAATCTTCAGCAATTTCAATACTTTGATCGGTAACAGTTGTAGCTGCTTCTGATGTTACAGTTGTGAAATATGAAGCATCAAGTCCATAACTTTCATTGTAATCTGCACACGATATAAATGAAATTAAGCTATATGAAATAGCAATGATTTGAAATAAATTTACAGTTTTCATAATGATATAATTTTAAATATTTTTATAATTTAAATTCAATGAGATTTTCTAATTTTCATTCTAAAATTAATTATATACAGTAGAATTGATTTAGATTTGAAGTCTTCATGTAAATACAGTAAAAAACCTATAAATTGAGAATTGAATTACTCATTAAAAAGTTTTCAAATATACAAATTTATTCAATAGACTGAATTCTCGATACTTGTAGTATTCAATAGCTTGTAATTGTAATTATTGCTACAAATGATATTCCCATGTGAGTTAACCTTATTTATATTTCAACTTACTCACTTTTTCTAATCAAAATAGAATTTATTTTCCTGGTAATGTGCACTATACAAATCTTAAAACTACCATAATTTTTAATGATTGATTTTTATAATATTAATTGCTACAAAATATAAGCAGAATACTACTTTATTTCATATTTATTTTAGCAATAAAGGGTTATATAAAAAATCGTTAGTCAAATAACAAGTAAATATATCTTAATATATTATTTTTTTTTAATACTAATCTGTAATTTGAAAACTATATTTAACTCTATTGATATCAATAATGCATATACAAAATGGAATTTTGTACCATAAAAGAAAGGTTGCTTAAAGGAATTTAGGGTATCAATTTTTGTTTTTATTGATAAAACAGAAAAAATACATGATTTTACTCAATAAAAAAATTGATTTATGATTTTATTAAAGTCAATTCATTCGATAAAAAGGAACACTAATTTGTGCAATAATTCTGTAATTGAGCAAAAACTGTTAAACCAACAAAAAAACGTTCTAAACAAATCAATGAATAGAACGAATTTTCAAGTTTGTTAAACTCATTAAACCTTATATTGAAGGTTTAAATTTTACTGAATACATTGAATATTCTTTAAACTACTTTCTGCTTTTGTATCACACTTTCTGATTACTTTTTACTTACGCAATAAAAGGTTTGTCACCTTTTGGTATGTTTTTGTTACTGCTTTGGCAATATACAAACCTTCAGGCAGGTTCATTGGCATAGTAGTAAGACCGTTGGCACTAAATGCTATTTTTTCTATAAACCTTCCAGTAGGGTCATACAGGTATAAATTACCAATTTCATTACTTGAATTTTGAACATGTATGCTATGCTGCAAGCTATAAATTTTCATTTGAACATTATCAGAAATCAAATTCTCATTTTCTGTTGCAACACCAAGACTTGTAACTATTTTGAAACGTTTTACAGGATCTGAATCTGACCCAGCCAAAAATGAATATTCTGTTCCACTTTGAGTTATATCAGTTGTGCTTCCATCTTGAAAGTCTATTAAATATAATCTTGAATAGTTTGAAACAGAGTTTTCGTGCGTAAATTTAAGTGTATAGTTCGTATCTTCACCTTTAATAAAGCCCAACTCGCTATTGTTTATATTGTCAACACCATTAATTTGATAATCTCCATCGGCTTCCATCGAAAACAGTTGGGGGGTAAGAGCCGAACCAAATAGTTTTCGTCCATCCCATCCATTATCGAAATTTCGTGTGCAGGTAGGGTCAGAAAAAATCCATAAATGATCTGCATATCGTGAGCCCACTACATCAATTCGTGTATAAATCTTATCTGATGCTGAAATTTTATTCACGCCTGGAGCACGTTGTCTATCAGTGTTTTTCATCGTCACTGAGCTATATGGAATCCTAATAGTAGCAGTCACAGTATCTTTCATTGCTTTTACCAAAAATGCCTGCATCGAGGGTACTTGACGTGGTATTATATCGGTGCCGGCAGTTTGTGTAGTGGCAACAGTATATTGTCCGGGATTAGTTTCGGTAGGACTTGCCGCACTTGAGTAATTTAGCCAATCTGCTTTCGACCCACAATTGTATAAATATACAGAAGCTTCGGTTTGACTTCCAAATACTATTTCTCTGATGTCGATAGCGGCTGTATAAGGATTTCCAATTAAATGTTGACCTGGATATTGAGCACCTGAAGTATAGTTCAACCTTTGAGTTGCGAAATCACTGTTCTCCAAATTTCCCTGAAAATAGTAAGTTTTTGGCGTTACCTGAGTTACCTCATAACCTGTGAAAGATGTGAGGGTAGCTCCAGCTTGAAGTTGTATCCAATGTTTGTCAGCGGTAAAACCACTTCCTGTACCGGCTTCGTTGAATTTTCTAACAAAAGCTCCATCAAAAGTAGGACTTACTGATGTGTTTCTTAGTGGAATACCAAAGAATTGCCATTTGTAGGTGGTTGTTGGTCTTGATGCTTTTGAATACATTTCGATAGTAGCAGGTACTTCCTGACCAGCTTCTTGCGAATTGTGAAATATCAACGATCCATTGGCTGCATCCGGACTAGATTTAATGTACAAACCAGTAATTCCTACACTGTTGTTTACATTTCTGGTAACATTAACAGCAGTTGAAGTTGCAATAGTTAGGTTTGCCGTATTTGCAATGATTAAATTTCCACCAATATTCAAATCGCTAGCAGTAGTAGCACTTGCTGAGCCCGATAAGGATAAATCGCCTACAATCTGAAGTGCAGTAGCCGGAAGTGTTTTTGTACCACTCCCACTCAAGGTTAAGTTATAATATCGGTTTGTATTTGTGTTTGGTACAATAACCGATTGATTTTCACCCTTGTAATTTACTGTTGTTTGGCCACTTATTACTGTGCGCCAAGTGCCACTATTGCTAACAGCACCACTAATACATAGGAGTACGTGTGGTCTGAGGCACGAAGACCCAACATGTACTCC
>JBMOHG010000334.1:0-3860 GCA_049317965.1 Paludibacter sp. | reverse complement strand
ATTAATAATTTAAAATCGTAACGCTCACGATGTTTGTTTCGAGGATGAAGTACTGTTTTCTCAGCCGGATGTTCTTTCTTTATTTCGGACATAATTTGTTTTGTATTTTTGCAAAGATAAGAATTATTGGATGAATTAGTACAAGTTTTTGAAAATGAATGTAATAATCATTTCAAAATTAATTTGACAATTTGAAAGTTTGACAATTTGAAAATGAAATGATTCAATGATTAATAATTATTCAAAACACTATTATCAAATCTAAAATTCTAATTTGAATTTCATTGATATCAATAGTATTTAAAAAGACAAAATCGGCTGAACCTCATGATTGAAGCACAGCCGATTATTGATAGAGATTAAATTTTAGAATTTATTTTGCCTGAGAATCAGCGTCGCTAATCATTTTTTGACTTGCATACATATAAACTTCTACACGACGATTGGCTTTTCTGCCAGCAGAAGTTTTATTGTCGGCAACCGGTTCTGCAAAATTTTTACCTGTAATTTCCTTTAATTGTGTTGCAGAAACATTTTTTGCTTTTAAGAATTCACCAACAGCTTGAGCACGATCTTGAGATAATTTTTGATTTACTTCCAGTGATCCTTCATTATCTGTATGTCCCATTACAGCTATATCCATAGTTGGATTTTCAACCAGAATTTTCGCAAATTTACTCAATGCATCTTGCGAAGCCGTATTCAAAGTGCTTTTGCCGGTTGCAAATAAAATTCCTGAGTCGAAAGTAACTTTCAACGCTTTTAAGTTGTTTGCATCGCGGATGCTGTCAACTCTTGCACCTTCAATTGCTGCGGCCTGTGCTGCAGCTTTGTCCATTTTCTTACCAATAATTGCACCTGTAGTTGCACCTACAGCAGTTCCAACAGCTGCACCGATGGCTGCACTTTTTGCATTTTTACCAATTAATGCACCAACTCCTGCGCCAATAACTGCTCCTGCACCACCGCCCAGTAGACCCCTTTTACGGCTTTACTCATTGAACTACAACCTGCTAATACTATGGCAGCACTAAGTACAACTGCCATTAAACCATTTTTCTTCATGTTTTTTTTGTTTTTTGTTTTTTGTGAATATCTAAATTGTTTATTTTGAAATGCTACCGGTATGTAGATGCTTTTAAGTGTGATTATTAGAAATCCTCAATTCTAAAATCAGCAAAAAGACTTTTTAATAGTACAAATATTCTTTTGTTAATTCAAAAAATTCGTAATAATTTTGTAAAACACACAAACTATAACAACAATAAAGAGGAGAATGTTTACAAACATGGAAGATTTTTTTTAATTAGTACCTGATAAATATTATATAACGATATATTTATTCGATATACTGTAAAATAACTGTATATCATACATGGTAATGACCTTGAAATTACATATATTTGTATCTGATTAACAATTAGTTATAGTAAATAACAAAAAATTCAAAGGTCTCGCACAAAAGTAGGGTTTTGACTCCTGTTTTGGGTGAGCACTTCGATAAAAGTTTTAATTTAGCCCGAATTTAGTTCTTATGATTGTTTATTTTCGCTCTGTGCAACGTTCAAGTCTTTTGTTTTTGAAAATCTCGTCAGTGGCATTTAAAATAGTTGTTGCAGAGACTCTTCCCTGCCTCAAATTTAGCGATTTATGGCTGAATATTCATTTGATAAAGAAAATGATATTTTCACTATTGTCAGATAAACCTCCATGCTCTATTGCAATCGATAGAACGAATTGAAAAACTATTAGTCATTATTGCTTTTGCTTGGGCTTATTTTGTTTTTATATTTTTACACGAAAAAAATAAACCGATAAGAATGCTCAATAATCCTAGAATGGGCCAATAGCTGTTTCAAAAATGGGTTGACATTTATTGCTTCAACGCTTTTAAACTCTTAATATCAATCAAATATAAATATTTTAAGTTTTTTGTGATGTACTAAAATTTAATTTATAGATTTATTGACGGATTCAAAATTATTAATTGGAAAACACTGAATGATTTCATGAAAAAACTCGTATCTTTGCGCTCCAATTTTTTGAAAACAAAATAATTAATAAATACGATATGAATACAACAGAATTATTCAGCACTTTACCTTATAAAGTTGCCGATATGTCATTGGCCGATTTTGGACGCAAGGAAATTGAATTAGCCGAAAAGGAAATGCCAGGTTTAATGGCATTACGTGCAAAGTTTGGTGTCGAAAAACCATTGAAAGGCGCACGAATAATGGGTTCGCTTCACATGACCATTCAAACTGCCGTACTAATTGAAACTTTGGTAGAACTTGGAGCCGAAGTGCGTTGGTGCAGTTGTAATATATATTCAACTCAAGATCATGCTGCTGCCGCTATTGCTGCTGCTGGTGTACCTGTGTATGCTTGGAAAGGCGAAACCCTCGAAGAATATTGGTGGTGTACATTACAAGCATTGATTTTCGACGGACACAAAGGACCAAACGTAATTGTAGATGATGGTGGTGATGCAACCATGATGATTCACGTTGGGGTGGCTGCAGAGAAAAATGCCGTAGCGCTTGATAAACAAGCTGATGGTGAAGACGAACGCTTACTTTATGCAATTTTAAAAGACGTATTGAAAGACGATAATGGCATCTGGACTCGAATGATACCTACACTACGCGGCGTTTCGGAAGAGACAACTACCGGCGTTCACCGCTTGTACCAAATGTTGGAAGAAGGTTCGTTATTATTCCCGGCTTTCAATGTAAATGACTCGGTTACAAAATCGAAATTCGACAATTTATACGGTTGCCGCGAATCTTTGGCCGATGGAATTAAACGTGCAACTGATGTTATGTTGGCCGGAAAAGTGGTTGTCGTTTGTGGTTATGGCGACGTAGGAAAAGGTTGTGCCAAATCAATGTTGGCTTATGGAGCTCGCGTAATTGTTACGGAAATTGACCCGATTTGTGCCCTGCAAGCTTCTATGGAAGGTTTCAAAGTTACTACAATAGAAGATGCTTTGGCCGAAGGAAATCTTTATGTAACCACCACCGGAAACCGTGATATTATCCGTATTGAGCATATCGAAAAAATGAAAGATGGTGCAATAATTTGTAATATTGGACATTTCGATAATGAAATTCAGGTTGAAAAACTGAAACAATATGCTGGCATTAAGCTTGTAAATATCAAACCTCAAGTTGATAAATATATATTCCCTGATGGTCACTCCATTTTATTGCTTGCCGATGGTCGATTGGTAAATCTGGGTTGTGCTACCGGTCACCCATCATTTGTTATGAGTAATTCATTTACCAACCAAACGTTGGCACAAATTGAATTATTTACAAAAGATTATGCTATTGACGTGTATCGTTTGCCAAAACACTTGGACGAAGAAGTTGCACGTTTGCATTTGGAACAATTGGGCGTGAAGCTTACAGTGCTAACACCTGAACAAGCTGCTTATATTGGTGTTAATGCTAATGGTCCATACAAACCTGAGCATTACCGTTATTAAGCTGATAAATAAAAAGATTTCTTAGTTTAAACAGACCGACTTAATGAAAATTAGGTTGGTCTGTTTTTTTATTTAGTGCAGAATTAGTTGAAATATCTCAAAAACCATTTTTTGCAAATGTAAAAAATTATTCTTACATTTGCACCTAACATATTTTGCTTCTACGCTTTGACTAAATTTCTTATTTTCATAAAGGTAATTTTCAGACTAGCCAAAAAATAAATTTTATTTCAAATTAGGCTAAGTAAGTAAAGTATTTAGTCTAAATAATGGGCATTAAATTGTTTCTTTTTGTGACTCTTAGTCGTAAAATCAGTCGCAATAAATGATAGAATATCATACATTTATTATGTATAGAATTGAATAA
>JBMOHG010000333.1:0-3867 GCA_049317965.1 Paludibacter sp. | reverse complement strand
ATAGAATTAAATAAGGGAGTAATTAAATAGTTTGATTGAGTGATGTTTTTATTAAATTTCTTCAAACAAACGATATTGAGTTAAAAACTTGTTTTTTACTACATTAATCTCATTCAATATTTATGTTTAACAACATAAAATTTTAATAATTCAAAAAAAATGAATGTTTTTGGTTGCTTTTTTGATAACAGCTATTGTGTATTATTAAATATATTTCTACATTTGTCCGTTCAATTTGAAGTATGTATTGTTATCTGTTTTTTGATGATAAGATGCTCTTATTATTAGTAAAATAAAACAATAGCTCAACATAGAGTGTTTACTATATTGAATATCATAATTTAATAATTTATACGAATATTAGTAATAGTGGAGATTAGAACCCACTTAAAAAAACAGGACGGAACCGAAAAGTCGAAAGAGTAGGAAATTAATATTTTAACACAATGAAAACAAAATCTATTTTATGTCTGCTGTTTGTATGTTGCTCTTGGTCATTATTTGCACAAGACGATAATAGTCAAACAATTATTGTTGAACAAACTACTACCTCAACTCCAAAAGAGAAAAAACCTTCATTTTGGATTGGACCTAAGTTTGGTCTCGATATTAGTTCCGAAACCAGAGATCTTGAAACCGTACAAGAAGGTTTGAAAGATAATTATCAAGCTGGTATTTTAATGCAATTTGGTCGTACTTTATATCTTCAACCTGAAATTTATTATGCAACTCAAAAAGTAACAAGTCTGTCAGGAACATCATCAATCAACTCAATAAGAGTTCCATTGATGTTAGGATTAAGGTTTTTTAATTTGGGATTATTTAGTCTTCATGTAACCGGAGGTCCAGCATTCAGTTTCAAACTTGATGATGCTGATAAAATTAGTGGAGAAAAAGCAATGACATGGCAAGTTGGCGCAGGTGTTGATGTTCTTGGTTTCATTACTACAGACTTAAGATATACAGTTAAAAGTGGTGTTTCTGTTGCTGATCAAATTTCTCAGTTTACTACCAATCCTTCTATCTTAAACTTAACCGTTGGTTTAAAATTGAGATAATCTTTTTAAGTTTTAATTATTAGTTGCTGAATTTTAATTTTTCACAGCACTTTATTATACTAATCGGCTGAATTTCATTCATTGAAGTTTAGCCGATTTTTTATGATTACCAAAGATATGTGAATTTGCAATTCTCTACTTTTTGGATTTCCAAATTATTACTTGTTCTATTTTTACATTATTCATTATTTTATTGTGTATCTTTGCATCAATAATAATTTGTACCATATATGCATCAGGAATTACAACTAATACTAACACCGGAGCAGGCCGAAAAGCAAGATTTACTTACCAAACAAGTAGCTGATAAACTACAGATTTCACCCCAACATATTACCCGCTTACGAACTTTAAAGAAATCTATCGATTCACGTGCATTTTTTCCAAAAGTGAATGTTACGGTTGAGGTATATTGGGATGAGAAAGCCCCTGAGATGGCTTTGCCAGAATTTCATTATAATTTTGTAGGAAAAAATACTCCGGTTTTAATTATTGGAGCAGGTCCTGCAGGACTTTTTGCAGCATTAAAGCTAATAGAAGGTGGTCTAAAACCAATTATTCTTGAACGCGGAAAAAATACTCATGACCGCAAAGTGGATATTGCTCAACTTCACCGTAATAACGGTATTAATGTTGATTCTAATTATTGTTTTGGCGAAGGAGGTGCAGGTACATTTTCGGATGGAAAGTTGTATACACGTTCCAAAAAGAAAGGGAATTCTCAAAGAATTTTAGAGATTTTTCATTTTCATGGTGCCGACGAAAATATATTGTTTGAAGCACATCCACATATTGGCTCTGATAAATTGCCCAGAGTGATTGAAAATATCAGTAAAACAATTACTGCTTGTGGTGGTGAAATTCATTTTGAACAAAAACTGACTGAAGTTTTAATTGAAAATAGTCAGGTTACAGGTTGCAAAACTGCAGATGGAAGTATTTTTGAAGCAAAATCACTTATTCTGGCTACCGGCCATTCAGCTCACGATATTTACGAAATGCTAAATAATCAGGGCATTGCATTGGAAGCCAAAGGTTTTGCAATGGGAGTGAGGGTTGAACATCCTCAGAAGTTGATTGACAGTATTCAATATCATAGTGCAGAGCGCGGGCCTTATTTACCTTCGGCAACTTATAATTTGGTCGATCAGGTGAACGGACGTGGTGTATATTCATTTTGTATGTGCCCGGGTGGTCATATAGTACCTGCCGGTAGTACTGAAAATGAGATTGTTGTAAATGGAATGTCGGCTTCTCAGCGCAATTCCCCTTATGCAAATTCAGGCATTGTGGTGGAAATTCGACCTGAGGATATTCCGGCAGAATTTCAGCATTATGGTGTTTTGGCCGGTTTGAAATTTCAACAATATATTGAGCATTTAGCATTTACCAATAATGGTGGAATGGGTCAGGTAGCTCCTGCGCAACGTTTAGGTGATTTTGTTAAGGGCAAATTGTCAGCCGACTTACCCGAATGTTCCTATTTACCGGGATTAATTTCATCCCCATTGCATTTTTGGTTACCGGATATTATTTCGTCACGATTGCGTGAGGCATTTAAATTGTTTGATAGAAAAATGCGTGGTTATTTGACTAACGATGCTGTGGTAGTAGGAGTGGAGACACGCTCTTCGGCTGCGGTACGCATTCCCCGTAGTCCTGAAACAGGTCAACATCCTGTTATTTCGGGACTATTTCCGGCAGGCGAAGGTTCAGGATATTCTGGTGGAATTACTTCATCGGCAATTGATGGCGAAAATGCAGCAAATTTTGTATTATTAAACCAATAAGCAATAGTTTTAGAATAAAAACGATTTTTTATAACGTCAGATGTCGGTCAGTTTTTGAAATTAACACGAAACACGAAATACGAAACACAAAACTTTTCAAACTTCTCAAAATGAACCATAAAACAAAATTTGTACCTACACCAAAGCCAACTCACTTCAGAGTTACTGAAGCAATTGAATTAATGACTTTTCTGCTTTCGAAAATGGGAGGAATGAGTCGTAGTTCGGTAAAATCGCTTTTAGCGCATCGACAAGTCACTATAAATGATGTGATTGTGACTCAATTTAATTATTTACTAAAAGTAAACGATAAAATTGTGGTTAACAGTGCTCGTGGAAATATAGAACTTACACATCCTAAGTTGAAGATCATTTTCGAAGATGCTTATTTGATAATTGTTGAAAAGAAAGAAGGTTTACTTACAGTGAGTACAGGCGATAATGATGAAACCACAGCTTTTTCAATTCTGCGAACTCATGTCAAAAAAAGTTCTCCCACCAATAGGGTTTATACTGTTCATCGGCTCGATAGGGAAACATCCGGGATTTTAATGTTTGCAAAAAGTCGCGAAATACAGCTGGCATTACAGGAACATTGGCACAATGTAGTTACGCGTAGGGTATATGTGGCGTTGGTAGAAGGAAAAATGGAGAAAGAACAAGATACCATTGTAACCTGGTTATCGGAAAATGAAAAATCATTGAAAATTCATTCCAGTGATACCGATAATGGTGGTCAGCAGGCAGTAACTCATTATCGTTGTGTAAAATCGAATGAAAAATACTCATTGTTGGAAATTGAATTAGAAACCGGACGGAAAAACCAAATTCGTGTTCACATGGAAGGTATCGGACATCCAATTGTTGGCGACAAAAAGTATGGAGCAGGAATGAGCCCAATCGGCCGAATGGGTTTACATGCTCGTGTGTTGGCTTTTTACCACCCAATTTCACTCGAAATTGTGAGTTTTGAAACGCCGGTACCAAGAGATTTCTTGCATTTGTTTCATTGAAAAGAA
>JBMOHG010000332.1:0-3873 GCA_049317965.1 Paludibacter sp. | reverse complement strand
GTATAGGTTTTTCGGTTTTTAAATAGAAATTTCTTCAACGAAAAGTCAAGATCAATAATATGTTGATTCACTTCTCGTTTTGTTCTTTCCCAGCCGGTTTGATGGTTTTTATATTCAGAAATGCTTTTATTCAATTTCAGATTTTTCATTTCTAACTTTTCAATTTTTTGTTGGTAAATCTCGTCATAATCAGTATCCTGCTTTGCAATTTTCTTTTTCAACTTATTAATATTGATTTCGTTGTCTTTTAAAGTCAGTTCTGATTCCATAATCATTATTGATAAATCTTCCTCTTTTAGAGTTTGAATATGTGCATCGGAGGCTTCATCGTTGGCAATATTTAAATTAATTTCTGCAGTTTCCACTTTTGACGGATTTGCAGTCGTATTATTTGAAGGAAAACCTGAAATAATAGAACCAACAATTAGAAATGCTGCCACTGATAGAAGGATAATTGTAGTTTTCATATTGCTATTATTAAATGATTGTTGATTTGATTGGATATTCAGCCTTTAAGTTATTATGTGCAAAGGTGAGGAATTCAATTTTATTGTAGTTACATAATTACTAAATTGAGTTTCATTTTTCCCACATTTGTTTAAAATAAAAAAGCCCAATACAGTTAAGTAATGGGCTAATTATAATTGATTATGAAAGTGTTACTGATTCGAAATCAATTTGCCCGATTGAATTACTTTATTATCGGCAATTGCCTTGTAGAAATAAATTCCTGACATTAGTTTACTCATATCAAGTGTGGTTCCTTGATTATTAATTGTAGTTGTCATAACTTCTTTTCCCATCGAATTGTAAATTTTAAATTCACAGATTTTGAATTTTGTGTCATTTTTCAATTTTATTGTTGTAGAAGAACCAAAAGGATTTGGAGCAACCGTTAATTCTATATTCGTTTTTTCTGCATCGATAGGATTCAAATTGCTTAACAAACATTCGGCTGGCATAGTGCTTGTCATTTCCGATGTATTTAATGCACCCGAAGTTGTAAATGCCCGACCATTTAGAATCACATCTGGATTAATTACACCAACAGCGCCACTATGTGAAATTATTGTTCCACTGAAATTGGAATGATCGTTAATGCTAATTGCACCTTCTATTAACCAAAATACGTTTTTTGCTTGAGTTCCATTTATTAATATAACTTTTGAGTAAGAGTTAGTATTGAATGCGCCATTTACTTTTATTACAAAAACAGCATCTGCATTTCCAAGCCCATTCAAATACAACGAATCTGTAAAGACCGCTGCAGCATTCATAAAATATGTATGTGGTGTAAGTACCAGATTTTTACCAAATTGTGCAGGATATAACAATTCTATGTCGGTAGGTAAAATATTAAGAAAATTGTACACATTGAGTAAATCGGCAGCTGCTTGAGCTGTTGATGAATCGGGGTTTGAATGAATAGTTCCACCTACTAATAATGCATCAAAACCTGTTGTTAAACCGGCATTAGTACCCACATCACCCATAATAGAAGATGTTCCTGTATTCGTAACTGCACCTGTAGATGAAAATAATGTATAACATTTCAGCGTTGAAAGATTAGGAGCAGTTGGACCATTCAATGTTGGGCTTCCACATCCTACCGGTGTATATGCTAAAACGCCATCAATAGAAATAGCTCCGGCTGTTGTAAGCGCTCTACCTTCAAGTGTATCGCGAGTGGCCATAATAATGGCTGCATTGTTGGCAATTACAGTTCCTTTCATCGAAGTTCCGGGAGCCATACTAACCAATCCTTCTACTTTCCAGTACACATTACATGCTTTTGCACCACGAATTAAATGAACTTTTGACTCTGCACCCGTTGAAAATGATCCTTGAATTTGAAAAATAAATTCAGCATTTGGGTCGTTATTTGCATCCAGCGTAAGTCCTAAATTAAGAGTTGCAGCACCGGTAATTGAATAAATACCAGGAACGAGTGTAGCTCCGTTTCCAAGCAAAGCTGCAGGGAAAAACGTCGGAATTGTGCTGTTCAGTTTATTATAAGCAATCAACAAATCGGTAGCACATTGTGCACTTGTACCATCATTATCGTGCATTACTCCATTTACATTTCCAAACCCTGTACTCGAACCATTATTAGTTCCAACATGTCCGGTTACTTGCGAAATACCTGTATTGGTTACCGCTCCATTGGTCGAAAAAAGTTCAAAATTAGATGCAGTACCCAAATTAATTGTCTGTCCGAAACTTGCATTCGGTATTAATAGCAGCAAAGCTGCTGATAATGTGGTGAGTAGTTTTGTTTTCATTTTGTTTTATTTGTGTTATGAAATTATTTTCACAACGATGCAAAGGTCGGTAGTTACACTTTCGGTATTGTTACACAACAATGGGAATAAGTTACATGATTCACACCTCACATAAGTTGACAGTGGAAAGTTGATAATTGAAAGTTAATACTATCACAAATACATAACATAATTTTGGTTTTTTCTGATTATCTCCAAAAAAATAATTTGCTGAATTTCATTCCTGAATTTCAGCTAATAAGATCTATAATACAAAATCCACAAATATTAATCAATTTTGTAAAATGTTGTCGTATTTATAATGTCTTGTTAAAAATTTCTTTGGAAGTTTAGTTTTTCATTTCGATCAATTATGAGATTCAATTCTGGCTACAAAATGAATTCTTCTTTCAAAATGTAATTTCTCATTGACTTTTGCAGTTAAAATGTTCATTTTTCTTTATTAAAACTTCATTGCATCAACAGATTTTTGTAATTTTGCAAATCAGAATTAATTTCTTGAATATTTATCTTTTTTCAATTTTTCAACTAAATCACTTTATCTTCCTTTAATGGATTAAGAGTCAGAAGCCATGAAATCCGAAATTGAATCACTCCGTCGCGAACTCGAACAACATAATTACAATTATTATGTGTTGTCGTCTCCTACCATTTCCGACTTCGAGTTTGATGCTAAACTAAAGCAATTGCAAGCTTTAGAAGAGCAATTTCCTGAGTTTTTTGACGCAAATTCGCCTACCCAACGTGTTGGAAGTGATAGCGTGAGCGGTTTTGAACATGTGGCGCATGTTTATCCCATGCTTTCGCTCGGAAACACTTATTCTGAAGGCGAAGTGAAAGATTTTTACGAACGTGTGCGGCGAGCACTGAATGATGATTTCGAACTGGTATGTGAGTTGAAATATGACGGTACTTCTATTTCGCTTACTTATGAGGACGGCTTACTGGTGCGGGCTGTGACCCGCGGTGATGGCGAAAAAGGTGATGATGTGACGGCAAATGTGAAAACAATTCGCAGTATTCCGTTACGTTTGCATGGTAATTATCCATCACAATTTGAGATTCGTGGCGAAATTCTGATGCCGTGGGCTGTGTTCGAAGAACTGAATCGTGAACGTGAGGCGCAAGAAGAACAACTTTTTGCCAATCCGCGCAATGCTGCTTCGGGTACTTTGAAATTACAAAATTCAACTGTAGTTGCAAGTCGTAAACTGGATGCTTATCTCTATTATTTGCTGGGCGAAAACCTTACTGCTAAAACTCATTTTGATAATTTACAAAATGCCCATTCGTGGGGATTTAAAATTTCGGACGCAACCAAAGTCTGCAAAACGCTGGCTGAGGTTACTGAATTTATCAATTATTGGGATGTAGAACGCAAAAATCTTCCGGTTGCCACTGATGGAATAGTTATCAAAGTGAACTCATTGGCGCAACAACGTGCATTGGGTTTTACAGCAAAATCGCCCCGCTGGGCTATTGCTTATAAGTTTCAGGCCGAAATAGCAGTAACACGTTTGAACTCTGTTTCGTATCAGGTAGGTAGGACAGGAGCCATTACACCGGTAGCCAATCTTGATCCGGTACAACT
>JBMOHG010000331.1:0-3886 GCA_049317965.1 Paludibacter sp. | reverse complement strand
ACACTTTGAACTTCAATTGGATATTCAAATTTATTGTCGATTAATACAGAATCCAGCCGAATTGCAATTTCAGCTTCATCGCGTAAAACAATATTCACTTTAGTTTCAATACCATTATAATTGGCTGTTAGTTGACCATTTTGACCACCCGAAGCCACTAATTTTCCATCGGAATTAATATAGCCTAATGATGCTGGACAACTGAGAATTACACCCTGTAAATCCTCATTGATTAATGTTCCATATTGATTAAAGCCCAGAAACTTAGGTTTAAAAACACCAAATTTTGGCAATTCAATAGTGGTTTGATATGCATTAATTTCGCTGATAATAGGATCGGTTGGAGCTGAAGAAACAGCAAAAATCCCATTACCTACAGCACGTTCAACACCATCGCTCCCACTATTCATCACGTTCAACTTGTTCACATACATACAACTGGAACCTCCACCATCAAGATTCAATGCAGTATAAGCACCGGCACTTTTCATAATGTCGGCCAATTGCTTGGTAGTTACGCCAATTGATTTAGTAGATCGACCATCCACCACGCAAAAATACAGTTTGCTTTTATCGGAAGAGTAACCAATAGCAGTGCGGGGATGCCATTCAGCCCAATCGTTATCGGTAACAAGTCCATTTTGGAGAATCAACCGGTCACCACCAACCATATCGGTCAGACTTGGCTTTTCAGTTCCACCAATGGTTATACCTAAATTTATATCAATTTCGTCGTTTATTTTCAACGCGTTCAAAAAGGTTTGAGCAGTACCATGCCCTGATAAAACTGCACTTCCGGCAGGTATAACCATATTTCCAACTCCCGACACAACCGAGATTACCTTTGCTTTCAGGGTTTTATTTACATCCCATTTTGAGTCTGATAATTGTACCAACACTTCGGTTCCAAAAGCATTTGTATGTGTAAACTTTCCATTCAAACTATTGTAAAGTACTAATTGATTGGTGCTTCTTGTAGCATTTACATTGCTTATTGCAAAGGAATTAGTTCCAATCGTTACATTTCCTGAAAAAACTTTTGTGCCAATAAATCCGGCAATATTTTTGTCGAAAGCAATATCGGGACGCGAGTTTGGAATCAATGCAATTTGACCATCAACCATACATCCGGCTACTGGAAGCCCAACCTGACCACTGGTTACAAAAAAATCTGCATTTGTTCCACCAATATATAAAACACCTGCTGTAGATTTGCGTTTAGCCATATCCGAAGGACGTTCGGTGGTAACTGTAGAATCTTTTCCCAAAACAGCCTTCATTGAGATAAATGGGTTTTTGGCATCCACTTCCAGAAAAAAAACGCGAAGTGGTTTAGTTGCATCCATTAAATGTAAAGCAGTATAATAACTTCCGGGACCCACTTTGAAATGTGCCAATGTATCAACAGGATACGATTTTGTTCCAACAATAATATTTCCGGCATAAGACACGGAAATTATTATCATACATAAAAATGAAATTGCTATTGTTTTTTTCATGGTATTGATTATTTAAAATGGAATGCTTAAGTAACTGAATTGCAGATAATATTTGGACTTTGTTTAATCAAGAAACCCCTTCGCTCGTCCCTGACCTCACCCCAGCCCTCTCCAAATGGAGAGGTAGCAAGAAAGAAACCCCTCCGCTTCGCTCGTCCCCTTAAAAAGGGGACATGCAAGGAGCACGAAGCGTTTACAAGTAATAATTTATGAAAATGTAGAATTATAGCACTATATTATTTACTAACAAAAATAC
This sequence comes from Paludibacter sp., assembly GCA_049317965.1. GTDB lineage: Bacteria > Bacteroidota > Bacteroidia > Bacteroidales > Paludibacteraceae > Paludibacter. The sequence goes on along the minus strand of JBMOHG010000331.1, from coordinate 2,131 downwards.
GGAAAATAAGGTAATTATAAAAAAGATTCTTAAACAAATACTTAATAACACAACTAATCTTAATTTTCGAACAAATTCCCGAACTCCCAGCTCTTCCCTTTTTAAGGGAAGTCCCCGCAGGGGGAAGGGTTTCTTATCACTTTTTAAGAAAGTCCTCAGCTTCGCTCGTCCCCTTAAAAAGGGGACATGCAAGGAGCACGAAGCGTTTACAAGTATTTTTTTTAGAACATGTAGCATATCACAATTTTTCTTGACGAACAAATTCCCGAATACTTGTTCTTCCCTTTTTAAGGGAAGTCCCCGTAGGGGGAAGGGTTTCTTTATCTCTTTTTAAGTAAGTCCCCAAAGGAGAAATGGTTTTTTAATTCAATAACATCAACGTATCACTTTATACGACAAACCATTGATGCGAAGAAAATAAGCCCCATGTTTTAAATCAACATTATACACTTCATTCACTAAAAAAGTTTGTAAAAAAACTCCATTCAAACTGTATAATTCTACCTGAGCACTTCCATTTATTTTCAAAGTAATTCCATTTGCAGTTTGAGTAATTCTAACCGGAGAAACCAATGTAACATCATTACTATTTATGATATAGGTTGGCGTAAATTCATTCCCAAACCTGTCCAATGTACCCACAGCAAAAGTATGCGTAGCAAATAATGATGAGTATGATTTTAAATCGAATTCCTTTGAATAAGTAACTCCCAATAGATTTTGTGCGTTGGTAAATGCTGTTGCAGTGTTTACTTGAGCCGTAGGAATAGCATAAACCGAATAGCGAATGTTGGTATTTGGTTGATTCCAGTACAAAGTATTATCGTTTCGAAAAACATTGGTTGCTGCACTTAATGTAGGATGTGTTTTCCAACTTACAGCGGGAGTAATTGCCGGAGAAGTAAATTTCTTATCCCGCAGATATTTGGCAAATTTACCATTGGTAACCAAATGTTTTATGCTATAGAAAACAGTACCCGGCGCAGCATTTTTGGTGGAATTTCTGTTCCAGTCAATTTCTAACCCCACTTCGGAATCATCAAAGTTTGATGCTGCCGAAATTCGTTGTTCTGTTCGTGTTAAGCCAGTTAACAAACCACCATTCAAGGTATATTGTTTCAATTCGTGCAATTCGGCTGGAATATTTACCCACGGAACTGCAGGAGCATATTGAGGTGCTTTGTAGGTGGATGTCAAAGCCGTCATGCTCATGCTCGAATAAAAATACTTGCTATATTTATTGGCCACATCCGACCACCAAGGACATAACTTCTTATAATCCTGCCCCGTACTGGTTGTTGTCCAGTACAATTGCGGTGAAATATAATCCACTTTCCCTTGTTTCATCCATGCCACAGGGTCACAGTAAATTTGTTCGTACATATTGGAACCTGTAATTCCGCTTGGCAATGTAAGTCCTTCGGCAGCAGCTACAGTTGAGCTGGTAGTCCAGATTCCAAATGGTGAAACACCAAAAATAACGGTTGGTTTCACTGCTTGAATGGTATCGTACACATCGGCCACCATTTTATTCACATTATCGCGTCGCCAGTTGCTCAATGTCATGCTTGTGGGTTTGTATAAACCTTGTGAATAACTATCTAAAGTAGAGTTCGTACCGGCGTAAGCGTAAAAATAGTCATCGAAAATGATACCATCCAAATCGTACTTGCTGATGATATCGCCCACCACATTTTTTAACAACTTCCTAACAGCAGGATTTCCCGGATCGAGAATGGTAATTCCATCTGTTTTTTTTGATCCATCGGTGTTGTAAATTGCATAATCTAATATCCATTCGGGATGCAAGGCTTTGTAATCTGTAGGTTTTCCGGCATATTTTTTTGCAGATGTTTCAAAGCGATACGGATTGAGCCAGGCATGCAATTCTAATCCGCGTTTGTGCGATTCTTCGATGGCAAAAGCAAGTGGATCGTAACCGGGATTTGCACCACGTTCGCCGCCCAAATGTGCCGACCAGGGTTCATAAGCCGAATTATAAAAAGCATCGGTTTCCGGACGAATCTGAAATAAAACCGCATTCATATTGGCTGCTTTTACTGAATCGAGAATGGCAATAAATTCAGCCTTTTGTTTGGCAATATTGGCGGCATTTACAGTCGTCATAGCA
>JBMOHG010000330.1:0-3891 GCA_049317965.1 Paludibacter sp. | reverse complement strand
ACATTTTTCCATATTTTCAATCACTTACATCAAACGGGTAAACAATTGGTTTTAACTTCCGATCGCTCTCCAATTGTAATGGTTGGATTGGAGCAACGATTATTGACACGTTTCAAATGGGGACTTTCTGCTGAAATAGAAAAACCTGATTTCGATTTACGTAAATCAATTCTGGAAAGCAAAATTTATCGTGATGGACTTGAAATTCCGGAAGATGTAGTAAATTTCATTGCAGAGCATGTAGTAGATAACGTTCGTGATCTTGAAGGTGTGTTGGTATCGCTTTTAGCTCATTCTACACTTGCCAATATTCAGATTGATGTTACATTGGCCGAAAAAATTATCAGCCGTATTGTAAATATCACTCATAAGGTAAATACTGTTGAAAAAATACGTGACGTGGTGTGTGAGTATTTCTCATTAACAGTAGACGCCATTTCAACAAAAAGCCGTAAACGCGAAGTTGTACAAGCCCGTCAAATTGCCATGTATTTATCAAAACAATTGACCAAAAGTTCTCTTGCTTCAATTGGTAGTACAATTGGACAACGTGACCATGCAACTGTTCTACATGCTTGCAAAATAGTAAATGATTTGATGGATTGCGATAAGAACTTTCGTTCAAGTGTTCGTGAAATAGAGGAAAAACTAAAGAAATAAAATAATGATCTAACTTATTGTTGGTAGATTGTTATTTTATTAAATTATAGGCTTTTGGCTTTTGCCAAGAGCTTTTTTTTTGATATTCTAAAACATTTCTAATTAGGGAAATGCATTTAAATGATTAATTTATTGTGGTTTACAGTATAAATCAATTCCCAATATTTGTCTATTTTTACTGTCAGAACAAACAATTGCCAGATGAGTTTGTTTTAGTTTGAGTTGAAAAAAATATTTAAACTCATAAAAAGTAAATAATGCAAGAAAATCAGACATTATCTTCCTCTACTTCAGTAAATCAGAATGAAACTGAAATTCAAGAAAAATCCTTCCTCAACTTTCTAAACGATTTTAAATCAACTATTAAAAAATTGTTTAGAGAAGAAAATGACATTAATCAAATGAGTATTCAACGTGGAATACCAGCTGATATGTTGCAAGAAATCATGTTGTGTAATCCCTTATCATTGAGTATTCCAACTCAATATGGCGGTCGTGGAGGGTCGGTAAAAGAGAATATGCAACTTCTTTCGGCAGCATCTTACGAATCGATGGCATTATCGTTGACACTTGGAATTAATAGTGCCTTGTTTTTACAACCGGTTGCAAAATATGGACAAGAAGATGCAAAGAAGGTTGTTTTTAATCGATTTCTTACTGCTCAGAATATGGGTGGATTGATGATTACTGAGCCGGGATTTGGGAGTGATGCATTGAATATGCAAACATCAGTGGTGGAAGAGTCAAATTATTTTCATCTTCGTGGAACCAAACATTGGGCTGGTCTTACCGGACAGGCTGATTATTGGTTGTTAACTGCTAGAAAGCAGGCAACCCATGAAGGACTACAAAGAGATATTGATTTTTTTATTTGTGATAATAATGCTCCAAACCAGAAAATTGTAGTGGAAGAGTATTTTGAAAATCTCGGACTTTATCAGATTCCTTATGGAAGAAATATTCTGGATGTGAAAATTCCTAAGGTTCAACGACTAATTCCTCATTCAACTGGTGTAAAGATGATGTTAGATTTATTACACAGAAGCAGAATGCATTTTCCGGGCATGGGACTTGGATTTATAAAACGAATGCTTGATGAAGCAATAGCGCATTGTCAACAACGCATGGTAGGCGGTAAATCATTGTTTTCGTACGATCAGGTTCAACAGCGTTTAGCCAGATTACAGGCTAATTATACAATTTGTTCAGCACTGAGTATAAAAGGGAGTGACATGGCCGATATTAAAAATGATTTGACAACTCTCGGGCTCGAAGCAAACATTATTAAAACAGTTACAACTGATTTAATGCAAGAGTCTGCGCAATCATTATTGACATTGGTTGGAGCTATTGGTTACAAATTAAATCATATTGCAGGGCGAGGTACAGTTGATACCCGCCCATTCCAAATTTTTGAAGGTTCAAATGATATTCTTTATGCTCAGATTTCAGAATCTTTAATCAAACTTCTAAAAACGGCAAAAGAGACTAATTTATATCGATTTCTTAAAGATTTTCATCTTACCGAACGGGCATCTACACATTTAAAAGAAATGCTGAATTTTGAAATAGATTTACAGATTATTCAACGTAAATCAGTTGAATTGGGTCAATTGATGAGCCGTATAGTTTGTTTAGATTTGGTAATAAAAATGGGTGACTCTGGTTTCCGCACCGATTTGATAAACGGTGCTGTTTCAATGCTTCGTCAGGAGATTTCGATACTCATCAATAATTATAGTTTTACACAAAATACTTTAGTAGTCGAAAACTATGAAGAAGGTGGTTCGTGGAGTGTTTTGTAATTTGTTTCCGTAAATATTTCATAAAAAAGGCTGTATCACTTTTTGATACAGCCTTTTTTCTTGTAGCGGGAACGAGAGTTGAACTCGTGACCTCCGGGTTATGAATCCGACGCTCTAACCAACTGAGCTATCCCGCCTTATTTTTTTTGCGGTGCAAAGGTAGCTATTTTGAAGCATTTAACCAACTTTTAAAGTGAAAAAGATAGAGAATAATTTCAAAAAGAGTCAATAATAATGGCTATTAAACTGATTTTAAAAGTGATAAATGCAAATTTAAAAAGAAAAAATATCAATTACTTAGATTCAAAGCTAACTTCCTTGAAATAAAAACTTCTATATTCACCATCTTCTGTTTCCAATTCAAGTCTTCCATCTTCGTGAACGGCAAATATTTTTGCAATAAATGATTCTTCAACAGTTTTAAATGATTGAAAACCTTGCTTTTTATACAAGAATTCAAAGTATTCTGATTGAATTTTCAGAATATCAAAGTTATGGTACAAGTCCATAATATTCTGATAGATACTTCTTAGAATCAATTTTCTATTGATACTTTTACCGATAATCTGACGTAAAGAGACGGGATTTGGTGCATCACTTTTAAACACTGTTTGATTAATGTTCAATCCAATGCCGATTACTGAAAATTTTATATGCTTACCTTGCAATGAATTTTCGATAAGAATACCTGCTATTTTTTTGTTCTGCCAATAAATATCGTTTGGCCATTTAATAGTAATTTCGTCAGTATATTGGGCAAGAGTTTTTTGTATTGCCAGACTCACAATTTGTGATATTACAAACTGCTGATCGGGTCTGATTTGTTTGGGAAAAAGCAACATACTAAATAACAGATTCTTCCCACTATCGGATTCCCACGAATTACCAGTTTGACCTTTCCCGGCTAACTGAAAATCAGTTTGAACTATAAAACCTTCGGGTATATCATTCTCCTTTAGCATCTTCCACAGTAATTCGTTTGTGGATTGTGTTTGTTTTAAATAAATGGAATTTTTCAATTATTCAATGTTTAAAAGTAGATTATTGAATCAAATCATTTAGAAATATCAAGCAAAAAATCTTCCATTTTTCTCACTACTTCCTTCGATGTTCCATTTGGATTATTTACCATAAGTGCAAAAACGAGTGTTCGGTTTTTGAGTTCGATATAACCCGCATAGCATTTTACACCTTCTATAGTTCCACTTTTTGCATGAACTTTTCCCTCTAAAGTTGTATTCAATAACAACGTAGACAAAGTTCCTTTACCCCCTGAAATAGGAAGACTTTTGAAAAAGTCATCAGAATATTTACTTTTATTTTTCATATAGCTAAGTAATTCTACATAGAAATTTGCAGAAACCATATCGCAAGGCGAAAGTCCTGACCCATCGAATTGAAATAATTGATCAACAGGTAGATCTTT
>JBMOHG010000329.1:0-3897 GCA_049317965.1 Paludibacter sp. | reverse complement strand
ACATAAAAACTCATCTCCAGCTAGCTGGAAATGTAATTTATTACAATAAAGTTGGTGAGGAATTGATTATACACCCATGGTTTTCAAAGCTTCGTACACTAAAATGGCTGGCCAAACAATTGCTTTAAGAAAACCCAGCACACCCAACCAAAAGGTAGTAGCATGAGAAATAAAATAAATAGCTGCGCCGATGAATCCAAATCCATAAACAGCACCACCAGTGGCATTGGCCTGATGGTTTGCATTTCGGTTTTTACCTGAACAATCTTGATTTTCTGTTGACATAATGCTTAGAATTTAATGATAAGTGATTAGTATTTAGCATTGTAATTTAAAATACAGAATACTCTATTCTTAGAAACCTCAACTAAAATATTACTTCCATCTTATTGTTTTACCTTTCGAAGTCATTCTTCCAATTGTAAGAATATATAAAGAAACCAATGGTAGAAAAATATCAAAGATAGTAAGGGTGAAAAAATACTTTCGTTCACCAAAGTGTTTTGATGACCTGTTAATAATCGACAGTTGTATAAAAAAACGTGTTAAATATACAAATGCCGTTGCCCCCAGAGTAATATAATTTTGCACAATAAGCGAAATCACCACTAATGACAAGAATGACAGATAGAATATGCCACGCGATACAGGTTCAATCGACAATCTGTAACGGCTTGAGGCTTTATAAAAAGAAGAAACGGATAAATGCCTTTCCTTTTGAAGAAACCAGCCTCTATAAGTTTTATTTGGTTCCGACCATGTAATGCTATCTGGCGCAACTTCAATCCTTGTATTCCACGGAGTTGATGCCTTGTTTACCATTAAATCATCGTCACCCGAACTAAGTTGCAAGGTAGATGCAAAGCCTTTTTGCTGGAAGAAAGTTTCCTTTCGGTAAGCCAAATTACGTCCAACACCCATATACGGCTTCCGGGCAACTGCCATCCCCATGTATTGCAATGCAATAAATAAAGTATCGTAAGTAATCAGTTTATTCAACAACCCTTTTTTAGGAAGATAAGCACCATATCCTAAAACGAAATCTGTTTCACGCGTAAAATTGCGCATCATACGTGCCATCCACATTTTATCTTCGGGCATACAATCGGCATCGGTAAAAAGCAGAAAATCATTTTTTGAAGCTTTGATACCCAATGTCAATCCTAACTTTTTTGTGCTCACATTATTTGCACCCGCCGGTACAAAGGTAGTGCGAAGATGTGGATTTTTCTCACTTAAATCGTTGATTAATATGTCTGTTTCGTCAGTCGAACCATCATTAATGACTATAACTTCAAAATCAGGGTATTCCTGTTGAAGAATAAATGGTAAAAATTTACGTAGGTTATCTGCTTCATTTTTAGCACAAATTATTACAGAAACAGGTGGCTGCTCAACTACAAAATTGTAGTTTTTATTGTTGATTTTTTTTCTCAACCTTAAAACTCCGTTTATATACCGAAGATAAAAATACAATTGGTGAAAAAAAGATCCAAGTAAAATGCAGAAAACAATTAATTCAGCGTAAAAAAAGTAGAAACCGAAAATATCCATTTTATATTTGTTATCAAATGACCTCCGAGTTATATGTAAAAGTATATGTCAGAGTTTATTTATATCACTTATACCTTGCTGTTTGTCAACAAATTAATTCCTAAATGAAAATTTATAGACAATATTATATTTTAAGAAATTATTTCAGTTGATCGGATGTATATCCAATTGGTAGCTTCCGTAAGTTATACTGCGAAGCCATAATTTCGCCATAAGCACCGGCAGAACGAATGGCAATTATGTCGCCCCGTTTGGTTTGATTCAAGCCAAAATCCTTTGCAAAAGTGTCTGACGACTCGCAAATTGGCCCAACCACATCATAATTTTCATAAGGTAAATCCGAACTCAGATTTTCGATATGATGGTAAGCCTGATATAACGCAGGACGAATCAACTCAGTGAAACCGGCATCCAGAATAGCAAATTTCTTGGTAGCTCCCTGTTTTACGTACAATACTTTTGAAACCAATGTACCGCATTGTGCCACTACTGCACGTCCCAATTCAAAATGTAGCGTTTGACCCGGTAACAGGTTCAAATGATCGCGATAGACTTTGAAGAATGACTCAAATTCAGGAATTGGAAAATGATTCGGATGTTCGTAGTTAATGCCTAATCCACCACCTACATTTATATTTTGTAAAGTAACTCCTTTTGCAATAAATTGTTCCTGAAGTTCATTCACACGGATACACAAACTATGAAATGCAGTCATATCGGTAATTTGGGAACCAATGTGGAAGTGAATTCCTATCAGTTTCACATTGTTCAGGGTTTTAATCAAGTCAACCACTGAATCAATATCTTCCATATTGATACCGAACTTATTTTCATTTGTTCCGGTAGTAATGTAATGGTGAGTATGTGCATCAACATTTGGATTAATTCGCAAAGCCACATTGGCTATTTTTCCTTTAGCAGCAGCCAATTCGTTTATAACTTCGAGTTCAGGAACTGACTCGGCATTAAAACAGAAAATGTCATTTTCCAACCCAAGATTGATTTCCCAATCGGCTTTACCAACACCCGCAAATACCACTTTCGAGGCAGGAATTCCGGCATCAAGTGCAGCCTGAACTTCGCCACCACTTACACAATCTGCACCCAAACCAGCCTTTTTGATTTCGGCCAACACACTAGGGTTCACGTTGGCTTTCATGGCATAATGCACATGATAATCAGTTTTTTGAGATTCTTCATTGATCTCGTTCAACGTTTTACGCAGCACTTCCAAGTCGTAATAATAAAATGGAGTCTGAATTTCGTTGAATTTATTTATAGGGAATTTTCCTTTAATCATAAATTAGTTACAAGTAATTAGTTACAAGTTACCAGTTTGTATTAAAACAACCTAATAACATCTTTTAATTACAACTGAACGGAGACATTTAATTGTCAACTGTCAATTGTCAACTGTCAATTAAACAGTGCTGCACTTAAAGCGTTCAATGCTTGTTTTTTATCTGATGATTTTATCAGAAATGAAATATTATAATTGCTACCACCATAAGAAACCATCCTTACAGGTATATCTTTCAACGCACCAACAACTTTGGCTTGAAAACCAACATTTTCATAAGGCATATCGCCAACCACACAGATAATTACCATGTCTTTATCAACAGTAACTGTTCCGAATTTTTTCAAATCGTTTACTATCTCATCGAGGCGTTTATTGTTGTCGATTGATACTGATACACCTACTTCAGAAGTAGTTACCATGTCGATTGGTGTTTGGTATGACTCGAAAATTTCAAATACTTTACGTAGAAATCCATGTGCCAATAACATGCGACCCGATTTTATTTTAATGGCTGTAATCCCGTCTTTTGCAGCAACAGCTTCAATCTTAGCTTTATTAATTTGGGTAGAAATTAAAGTTCCGGGTGCTGTAGGCTCCATTGTATTGAGCAATCTAACCGGAATATTGTTGAGTTTTGCCGGAAGTATACAAGTTGGGTGAAGAATTTTCGCACCAAAATATGCCAACTCGGCAGCCTCTTCGAAATGAAGTACCGGAACAGGTTTTGTACCTTCTACAATGCGAGGATCGTTGTTATGCATTCCATCAATATCAGTCCAAATCTGAATTTCGGATGCCATAACGGCCGCACCAATCAATGAGGCAGAATAATCGCTACCTCCTCGTTGTAAATTATCAATTTCACCATAAATATTTTTACAAATAAAGCCTTGAGTGATATAGATTGTTTTATCGGGAAGCAGTTTCAATTGCTTTGCCAGATTTTCGGCAATGAAGGCAGTATCGGGTTCAGCATTTTTATCAATACGCATATATTCCAATGCAGGAAGCATAGCACTGTTTTCGCCAATTTCTTGCAA
>JBMOHG010000328.1:0-3906 GCA_049317965.1 Paludibacter sp. | reverse complement strand
GGTGCCTATTGAAGCATACCTTGGCGTAAGTTTAATCATGTTTTTTGCCGGAGTTTACGGTTTTTTATCGCGCAAAAGTTTACTTATGATTTTGATTTCTATCGAACTCATGTTGAATGCTGCCGATATTAATTTTGTAGTGTTCAATCGCTACTTATTTCCCGGACAGATGGAAGGTTTCTTCTTTGCACTTTTCGCAATTGCCATTGCAGCCTGCGAAACTGCTGTTGCCATTGCCATTATTATCAACATTTACCGAAATTTGACAAGTGTTCAGGTAGGTGAACTTGATGAAATGAAAGAGTAAACCATTTACCATTTAAGTATTTACCATTTACCATTTAAAAGATATGCAATATACATTATTAATAGTTTTACTTCCACTGCTGAGTTTCATTGTATTGGGACTTGTTGATTCGAAATGGAAGCCAAAAGTAGCCGGAACAATCGGAACTGTAGTTTTAGGTATCATTACCGCACTTTCGTATTACACTGCATGGGAATATTTTACTTTGCACAAAATTGCAGGTGTTTACGAAAAAGTTATTCCATTTAATATCGAATGGCTTCGTTTTACCGACTTATTACACATCAATTTAGGCATTCTCCTCGATCCTATCTCAGTGATGATGCTGGTAGTAATTACCACAGTATCATTTATGGTAAACATTTACAGTTTGGGATATATGGTGAATGAAAAAGGATTTGAACGCTATTATGCTTTCTTATCTCTTTTCACTTTCTCAATGTTGGGATTGGTAATTGCTACCAATATCTTTCAAATGTATATTTTCTGGGAATTGGTAGGTGTTTCGTCTTACTTATTAATCGGATTCTACTACACAAAACCATCTGCAGTAGCCGCTGCTAAAAAAGCATTTATCGTAACTCGTTTTGCCGATTTAGGCTTCCTTGTTGGTATATTATTCCTTTCGTTTTATACTCAGACTTTCGATTTCGGTGTGCTGACTTCAGGTGATGCAAGTGTATTTGCAAGTGCAGCTGGTGTTTCATTTATGGGAGTTTCGGTATTGAGTTGGGCAATGGGATTAATTTTCATTGGTGGTGCTGGTAAATCGGCCATGTTCCCATTACAAATCTGGTTACCGGATGCAATGGAAGGTCCAACACCGGTTTCTGCTTTGATTCACGCTGCAACTATGGTTGTTGCCGGTGTATTTTTGGTTGCCCGTCTTTTCCCTGTTTACGAAGTGTATACTCCCGAAGTGCTGCATATCATTGCGTACGTCGGTGCATTCACTTCTTTATTTGCAGCAGTTATTGCTTGCGTACAAACCGATATTAAACGCGTATTGGCTTTCTCTACCATTTCACAAATTGGTTTTATGATGGTGGCACTTGGCGTTTCGGGTTATGGTGAACACGAAGGCCTTGGTTACATGGCTTCCATGTTCCACTTATTCACACACGCCATGTTCAAAGCATTGTTATTCCTTGGTGCAGGTTCTGTTATTCATGCAGTTCATAGCAACGAAATGAATCACATGGGCGGACTTAGGAAATACATGCCTATCACCAACTGGACATTCTTAATTGCTTGTTTGGCGATTGCCGGTATCTGGCCGTTCTCAGGATTCTTTAGTAAAGACGAAATACTTTCGGCATGTTATGAATTCAGTCCATACATGGGAGCTACAATGACATTTATCGCAGGATTAACTGCGTTTTATATGTTCCGTTTGTACTTTGGGATTTTCTGGGGAAAAGAACACAAACATGCTCACACTCCACACGAATCACCATTTGCAATGGCTTTTCCATTGATATTTTTGGCAACAGTAACTGTTTTCGCAGGATGGATTCCTTTCGGACATTTTGTAACCAGCGACCGTGCCAATTATGATATTCATATCGACTGGACAGTGGCAGGCATTAGTTTAGGTGTTGCGGCATTTTCAATTGGATTGGCCACAATGTTGTATCGCAAAGAAAGCGAAGTGCCTAAGAAGTTGGCAAAAACTTTCTCAGGTCTTTACAGAGCTGCCAGTGATCGTTTTTATCTCGACGAAGTTTATTTATTCATTACCAAGAAAATAATTTTCAACCTTGTATCTACACCAATAGCATGGTTCGACCGTCACGTAATTGACGCAACAATGGATGGTTTTGCAGGTGTAACTCAATGGACTTCAGTAAAAATTAAAAGCTTCCAATCGGGGCAAGTGCAACAATATGCTTATGTTTTCTTATTGGGAACATTGATTATTGCAGCATTGGTACTATTTATATAGAGGCCCCAAACCCCTCCCGTGAAAAACGGGATAAATTGCGGGGCTTTAAGACCAAGTTTTTAATTTAGGGCTGATTAAAATAAAACAATACTAATATCTCAACTCCCCTTTAGGGTTAGGGGTAATTATAAAAAAACAATACTAATATCTCAACTCCCCTTTAGGGGTTGGGGGCAATTTTATAAGATATGAACTTTTTATCCTTATTCGTTCTCGTACCGGCATTAATGATGATGGGCTTATTTGTTTCCAAAAGCAGAAAGCAAATTCAATTCGTCACCGCCACCGGAGCAACACTTTTGATGATTTTATCAGGTGTAATAACTTATATGTACCTTACTGAGCGTGCTGCAGGTAATGTTGCCGAAATGCTTTTTACTGCTGACACGGTTTGGTATGCTCCTTTTAATATCCATTATTCAGTTGGTATTGATGGTATATCGGTAGCCATGTTATTGCTTACTTCAATCATTGTTTTCACCGGCGTATTTGCTTCATGGAAAATAGATCCACTGCCAAAGGAATTCTTCTTGTGGTATTCGTTGTTGTCGATTGGAGTATATGGTTTCTTCATTTCTACCGATTTGTTCACCATGTTTATGTACTACGAAATTGCCTTAATACCAATGTATTTACTGATTGGTGTATGGGGAAGCGGACGCAAAGAATACGGTGCTATGAAGTTGACATTGATGTTGATGGGTGGTTCGGCACTTCTGTTGGTAGGTATTTTAGGTATTTATTACCAATCGGGTGCAACAAGCATGAATATATTGGAAATTTGTAAAACTACTATTCCTATTCAGGCTCAGTACTATTTATTCCCTCTTACTTTCATGGGATTTGGAGTATTAGGTGCAATGTTCCCATTTCATACATGGTCGCCCGATGGTCATGCTTCAGCGCCTACTGCGGTTTCGATGTTACACGCCGGTGTTTTGATGAAATTGGGTGGTTACGGTTGTTTCCGTGTTGCCATTTTCCTAATGCCGGAAGCAGCACACGAATTATCATGGATTTTCCTTGTTCTGACAGGTATTAGCGTTGTGTACGGAGCTTTCTCGGCCATTGTACAAACCGACCTGAAATATATCAATGCTTATTCTTCAGTTAGTCACTGCGGATTGGTACTTTTTGCTATTTTGATGTTAAACCAAACTGCAATGACCGGAGCAATCCTTCAAATGCTTTCACACGGTTTAATGACAGCCTTATTCTTTGCCTTGATTGGTATGATTTACGGACGAACACACACGAGGTTAATAACTGAAATGGGTGGTTTGATGAAAGTGCTGCCTTTCCTTGGCGTAAGTTATGTGATTGCCGGTATGGCTTCGTTGGGATTACCAAGTTTAAGTGGATTTATTGCTGAAATGACAATTTTTGTTGGTGCATTTCAGGAAACAGATACTTTCCACCGTGTATTGACAATTGTGGCATGTACGTCAATAGTAATTACAGCTGTATATATTTTACGTGTGGTTGGTAAAATCCTATTTGGTGCCATTCAGGACGAACATCATAAACATCTTGAAGATGCAACATGGTACGAACGCTTATCGGTGGTAACACTTATCGCAGCTATTTTTGCCTTAGGTTCTGCTCCATTTTGGATTTCGAGCATGATTGGCGAAAGTGTGTTGCCAGTGATTAC
>JBMOHG010000327.1:0-3907 GCA_049317965.1 Paludibacter sp. | reverse complement strand
AACCCAGGACCCCATCCTTAAAAGGGATGTGCTCTACCTGCTGAGCTACTAGATCGGTTTTTTAAAAGCGGTTGCAAAGATACTGCTTTTTTTTAGAACCACAAATGCTCATTGTAATAATTAGAACATTATTTCAAAATATAATCGTATATTGCTGAATAACTGAAATATAAGCAATCCGTTTGTGATAAAATCAAATTTTGAAAGTTATTCAATTGCATTAAATTCATATATTTTTTGACCCAAAATCAATCTTAGAATCCAAATTTCTGACAAATTATAAGTGTATCGATGTAAAAATATTGTATCTTTGCAGTCTATAAACCGTTAATTTCTCATAGCCATATTATTTTGGATAGTTTTACATATATTATTTTAACACTGATTTTTTCCGCATTTTTTTCGGGGTTGGAAATTGCTTTTATCAGTTCTAATAAACTTCGGTTTGAGTTAGATAAAAAGCATCAAAATCTCACATCCACTATTCTTTCCATATTTTATCGCCATCCACAACAATTTATTTCAACAATGCTGGTAGGAAATAATATCTGTCTGGTTATCTATGGATTACTTATGGCCGAAGTAATGACACCTCCCTTGCAGGTAATTATTGGAAACCAATACATTATAACATTTGTACAGACGATTTTGGCTACTGCAATTGTACTAATAACAGGTGAATTTCTTCCAAAAACAATTTTCAGAATTAATCCAAATTTATGGCTGAGAATTTTTTCGTGGCTATTACTCATTTTTTATATTGTATTATATCCTGTTTCACGCTTTAGCACGTGGCTTTCAATGTGGATTCTGAAAATTTTCAGGGTGAATATCAGCCAAAGTACTCAAGAAAACGTTTTTTCGCGCATTGATTTGAATTATTTAATTCAGGAAAGTTTTGATAACCGACAAAATGAAAAGGAGCTTGAGAATGAAGTTAAATTCTTTCAAAATGCTCTCGATTTCTCGAAAGTCAGATTACGCGATTGCTCTGTACCAAGAACTGAGATTATTGCATTGGAATATAATACAGATGTAGAAGTTCTTAAACAGACATTTATTGAAACCGGTTTGTCTAAAATCCCTATCTATAAAGGGGATATTGACAATATAGTAGGATATATTCATTCGTCTGAAATGTTTGAGCATCAAAAGGACTGGAAAAAACAAATTAATCAGATTCCTATTGTACCCGAAAATATGGCCGCTCAAAAATTGATGAAAATTTTTATGCAGGAAAAGAAGAGTATTGCGGTGGTGGTTGATGAATTTGGAGGAACGGCCGGAATTATAACACTCGAAGATATTATCGAAGAAATATTCGGCGAAATTGAAGATGAGCATGATAACAGGGGGTACGTTATTGAACAAACCAGTGAAAAAGAATATCTTTTTTCGGGAAGATTGGAAGTGAAATCTGCCAACCAGAAATTTAATTTGAATATCCCTGAATCGGATGCTTACGAAACAATTGCAGGGTTTATTTTACATCATCATCAACATTTTCCTAAACTAAACGAAGTAATTAGAGTTGAAGGTTTTACAATTAAATGCGTCAAAGTTACAAATAACAGAATTGAATTAGTGAAATTGGCTAATGATTGAACTTGAAAACATTTATAAAAGTACAATTTTCACACGTTTAACAAAATCAACTTAAAAAGGCACACAGATTTTCACTAAAAATACAGAAAAACGATAAAAATGCAGGTGGATATCCTTTTTTTTTGTATATTCGTGCCCTCAAATCGAATTAGAAAATAAATATAAAAAATACACATTAATTTCAAGAAAATGGCAGTTTTAGACAAGATTAGAAGCAAAGGAGTTTTACTGGTAGGAGCTGTAGGACTTGCATTATTAGCCTTTATTGTAGGCGATTTCCTTAACTCAGGTTCGTCTTATTTCAACAAGACCCGCGAGATAGTTGCCGAAATTGTAGGCGAAGATATTAATATCAAGGACTATACGGCGTCAATTGAACAAATGACTGAAGTATATAAAATTGAAACCGGGAAAAGTGAATTAAATGACGAAATGATGACTCAACTTCGTACATCGGTTTGGGAAAGTCTGGTTAATGAAAAAATTCTGAATGCCGAAGCAAAAAAATTGGGACTTGCTGTAAGTGCCGATGAACTTTCAGATCGCTTGATTGGGAACAATATTCACCCATTAATTCAACAACGCAGATCATTTGCAGGTGAAAATGGTCAATTTAGTCGCCCTATTTTAGTGCAATTTCTAAATAGCTTAGAACAAACGCCTGAAAATGGTGATATGAAACAACAAATCGATAAAGCAAAAAGTTATTGGAAATTCTGGGAAAATACTGTAAAAAATAGTATTTTACAAGAAAAATATAATGCACTTATTTCAAAATCAGTTTCTGCAAACAGTATTGATGCAAAAATGAGTTACAATGACCGTAAAGTTAGTGTTGACGTGGCTTATGTTGTTCAACCTTATTACGCAATTCCTGATTCTGCCGTAAAAGTGAGTAACAGCGATATAAAAGAACGCTACAATAAACAAAAAGAACAATATAAACAAGAAGCCAATTGTGCAATCAGTTATGTTAGTTTCAATATCAAACCATTGCAAGAAGATTTCAAAGATGCTGAAGCATGGATAAATCGTTTAAGTGCTGAATTTAAAACTACAGAAGATGTTGTAGGATTGGTAAATTCAAACTCAGATGTAATGTATACCGGAAAAAACTATTCGTTGGCTTCGGTACCAGCTAACCTGAAAACCTTTGCTTTTAGCGGAATTACTGGTGAAGTTTTTGGCCCGGTTTTCGAAAATGATACCTATACAATGGCTCGCATTATGGAATCTGGCATATCACAATCGGATTCTGTAAAATTACGTCATATTTTTCTTGTTCAAAAAGATGAAGCAAAAACCGATAGTCTTGTTGCTGCTCTAAAAGGTGGTGCTGATTTTGCATCATTGGCTAAAAAATATTCGGCTGTAAAACAAACTGCTGATAATGGCGGTGAAATTGGTTGGTTGCAAGAAGGTGTAAGTGGAATTGATAAAGAACTTATTACTACTGC
This sequence comes from Paludibacter sp., assembly GCA_049317965.1. Taxonomy (GTDB): domain Bacteria; phylum Bacteroidota; class Bacteroidia; order Bacteroidales; family Paludibacteraceae; genus Paludibacter. Next base: position 845 of record JBMOHG010000327.1, on the reverse strand, counting down.
ATTTGCTAAACCTGTAAATGAAGTTTTTACAATCAAAAATGCACAAGGAACTCAAATTATGCAGGTTACAGAAAGAACTGCTGCTCGCAGCAAAGTAAAATTAGCTATTCTGGAACGTAAAGTAGTGCCAAGCAGCCGTTCGTACAGTAAAATTTACAACGATGCAAAACAATTTGCTGTTGATATGAATGCAGAAAAATTTGAGAAAGTTGCTAAAGAAAAAGGATATGTTATCCGTCCGGCAGCAGACATATTACAAAATGCCGAACGCGTAGGAGATATTCAGAAGGCACGCGAAATAGTACGTTGGGCCTTCAAAAGCGAGAAAGGAGATGTGTCTGACGTTTTTGATTGTGGTACTCAATTCGTTGTAGCATTATCTACCGAAGTAAATGAAAAAGGTTATCGCTCGGTTGAAAAAATGACTGACCAATTAAAAGCTGAAATTACAAAGGATAAGAAGGCAGAACTTATGATCAAAAATCTAACTGCTCAATTATCTAAGAATCCAAGCTTAGAGGCTTTAGCTGCTGGTTTTGGTGACTCAGTAAAAGTGGCAACTGCAGTAAATTTTGCTGCATATCAGTTTGGAAATGCAGGTTCAGAGCCTACAGTAATTGGAAAATCAACAATTACTCCATTAAATAAAGTATCTGCACCTATAAAAGGAAATGCCGGAGTTTATGTAATTCGCACGTCAAACAAAGTGGAAAACCCACAACCATTGGATGCTAAAATGGAAATTATGCAACTTAACAGTCGTATGAGTTATTCCTTACCTTACATGATTATTCAGGATATGAAAGATAAGGCTGATATTGTGGACAATAGAATGAATTTCTTTT
>JBMOHG010000326.1:0-3916 GCA_049317965.1 Paludibacter sp. | reverse complement strand
TGAATCAGCATTTTAATTTAAATTACCCTTGCTGACATTTTGCTATTTTTGATTCAAATGGATCCTAATGATTAATTTGGCACATTTGCGCACAAAAAAAGAGTCCGAAAATTAATTCGAACTCTTTACTTTATAATTTTTCTCTGTTGATTATTCTTCAGTAGGAATAAATATCCCAGCCAATTCTTGATCGACCAAGATACGACCACAATACTCACATACAATAATTTTTTTGCGTAAACGAATGTCTAATTGACGTTGAGCTGGTATTTTATTGAAACAACCACCACATGCATCACGCTGAACATAAACTACAGCTAAGCCATTACGAGCATTTTTACGAATACGTTTGAAGGCAGTCAATAAACGTGGTTCTATAAGCAATTCTATCTGTTTAGCATGTTCACGTAGAATCTCTTCTTCGTGTTTAGTTTCAGAAACAATCTCGTTTAGTTCACCTTTTTTGAGTTCTAAATCCAATTTGCGTTCTCCTAAATGGTCTGTTGTTGTCTTTTGATCAGCTTGTTTGCTTTCTAAAGCAGCCGAAAATTCACGAATACGTTTTTCGCATAATTCAATTTCAAGTGTTTGAAACTCAATTTCTTTTGAAAGATTATCATATTCGCGATTATTGCGTACGTTTTCTTGTTGTTCTTTGTAACGTGCAATTTTCATTTTTGATTCTTCAATCTCAATTTTTTTGCTTGAAACAATTGCAATTAAATCCGCAATTTCAGTTTTAAAGTTATCCATACGAGTATTTAGACCGATAATTTCGTCTTCTAAATCTTGTACTTCTAATGGTAATTCACCACGTAATATCTTTATTTCATCTATTTTTGAAACTGCCTTTTGGAGATCATAAAGTGCTTTTAACTTCTCTTCTACGGTAATTTCTTTTTCTGTTTTTAATTCGGTAGCCATATTGATTACAAATAATTTATGGGATTTGTTTTAATATCTGAAATTTGGACTGCAAATGTAGGCATTTTTTTTGTAATAATCTCGAAAAAAATGTCTTTTGTGAACTGTTCACTTTCAAAATGTCCAATATCGGCAATTAATATGCGTTTTTTAGAATCAAAAAACTCATGATATTTAAAATCACCGGAAATATATACATCTGCGTTTGCAATAATAGCATCCGATAGAAAAGAACTTCCAGAGCCACCACACAAGGCAACTTTTTTGATTTTTTTACCCAAAAGTTGAGTATACCGTAAACTTGGTTGATTAAAAATTGTTTTAATACGATTTAAAAAATCTAATTCATTTTCCTCAATTTCTAAATCTCCAATAAGCCCCGCTCCTACTTCATTCCAAGGATTTTGGAGTGCTATAAAATCATAAGCCGGTTCTTCGTAAGGATGAGATTTAAGTAACGCTTCGAGCACTTTAAATTTTAAATACTCAGGCAAAATTACCTCTATACGAGTTTCTGGTTCGGAATGAAATTGGTTAATTTCACCAACAAAAGGAGCAGCATTTGCATTTGCTTTAAATGTTCCAGTACCTTCTGAATTAAAGCTACAAGAATCATAATTACCTATTTGCCCCGCTCCTGCCCCAAATAATGTTTCACGAATTCTATATGAATGCAAATGAGGAACATAGGTTATTAATTTTAACAATGCGTTTTGTTTTGGTCGAAGAATTTTTATGTTGACCAGACCAATTTTTTCGGCAATTTTACCATTAACTCCTTGTAAAACATTATCTAAATTGGTATGAGCAGCATAAATGGCAATTTCATTTTTTATTGCAGCAATTATACATCGTTGAACTTCATTCCTACCAATCAAGTTCTTTAATCCGGTAAAAATTAGAGGATGATGTGAAATAATAAGATTACACTTTTTTTGAATTGCTTCTTTTATAACTTCCTCAGTAATATCAATGCAAACTAAGACACTTGTAACTTCCATAAGTGAATCACCCACAAGTAAACCTGAATTATCATAACTTTCTTGCAATGATAAAGGTGCAACTTCTTCAATAATTTCACAAATAGATTGAACGGTCATAGAATAAATGATTTATTACTTTTCAATTTTTTCTTCTTCAGCTTCAATAAAAGTAGTTATTTCGCTATTAATGAGAATATTGTACCAAGTTATTAATTTTCGGATATCGCTTGGATAAACTCGATCGCGATCATAGTCAGGTAATACCTCAGACATATAACTTCGTAGTTTCTCATTGTCGGCTTTGGTATCAATAGAACACAAAGCACCATTTTCTTTTATTTTCACTTTTTCAAATACCTGCCCCAATGGAATTTCAGCATCTTCAGTAAAAATTGCAATATCGCCAAGCGATACCACTTTATCTTTTGTATATGCAGGAATTCGTTTTCCATCAATTAATGATTCGACAATCAACATGTTTTTTCCTTGCGAGATAAGTTTGAAAAGACCGGATTTACCGGGAATTGATAAAATTTCTTTTAGCATAATGAGTTAAATTCATGAAAAAATAATTCGTTTGAAATTATAAAAACCTGTATTTTATATACTTATGTAAAGTTATAGGTTAGAATAATTATATTTAAAAAAGTTTACAAAAATAATACCAATTGTAATTTAAAATTAATTATTAATGATAAACTTGCTTAATTCTTTTAATGTTATTCTACCTTCATAAATAGCTTTTCCGGTAATAACTGCTGGAACTACAGCTTCATGTAATTGCTCAATATCAGAAATTGAGCTAACTCCTCCGCTGGCTATAAGGTACATATCAGGTTGTGCGACAAGCATTTTTTTGTAAAGTTCAACAGCAGAACCCTGTAGCATACCATCTTTGCTAATATCTGTACAAATCACTTTATTGATACCTTGAGCAACATAGTTTTTTATAAATGGAAGCAATTCAATTTCAGTAGTTTCAGTCCACCCACCAACTGCAATTTTTTCATCTTTCACATCGGCTCCTAAAATAATTTTGTCACTACCATATTTATTTATCCATGACAAAAAAACTTCAGGATTTCGAACTGCTATACTCCCACCCGTAATCATGCTTGCACCGCAATCAAAGGCAATTCGTAAATCATCATCAGACTTCAATCCACCACCAAAATCGACAATCAAATTTGTATGTGAAGTAATTTTTTCTAAAATTCTATGATTGACAATATGTTGAGCTTTAGCACCATCTAAATCCACAAGATGCAATCGCCTTATACCTGCATCGGCAAACATCTTAGCCACTTCGAGTGGATTTTCATTATAAATTATTTTTTTATCATAATCACCTTGAGAAAGGCGAACACATTTTCCATCGATTAGGTCGATAGCAGGAATAATTTCTATCACAAAAGTTTGATAATTATGTATTTGAATTTACTTCATATTTTTAATCTTACCAATTAGAAGTTATAATTTGATAAGTAAATAATGAACAAAAGTACTAAAAAACAAAGGTAATTACAAATTGTGAGTCTGTTGAAATTAAAATTGTAAACATTTCGATTTCATATATATTCAATAAACATCTATATTTCAATAGTATAAGTCAGTTTTATAATTTATTTTAATGCTTATCTATTTGTATAAATTGGTTTGAAGCTATCTAAATTTTCCAAATACCGGATGTATCTTTCAATTTCATTTTTTAGTTCAATTTCAGTAGCTCTTGCAGGTCCCCAGCTAATAAATGGAGGCAACACAGTCATACCTGTAAAGTAAAACATGCCATGATGAATTGGAAATAGTATTGTTTCGATATTTCCATTTTGACTATCATCTTTGTAGCTTTGTTCCGGGCCACCAGTTGTCATTGTAATAAATGCTGTTTTTTCTTTAAAAACACCATTTTTATACACACCTTTTCCACCACCATATACAAATCCCATAGCAAAAACTCTATCAACCCAACCTTTAAGAATAGCTGGTAAACCAAACCACCACAAAGG
>JBMOHG010000325.1:0-3929 GCA_049317965.1 Paludibacter sp. | reverse complement strand
AATAATAACACAAAATTTGATTTCGATTGATTTATTTATAGAATAAAATAAGTAGTTTTGTATCCACTTTTTTCAGTTATTTACTCGTTCACTTGTCTACTCGTTTACAGACTTGTAACTTGTAAATAGCAAATAAATAAATGATAGATCAAGCCACCATAGACCGAATAACCGATGCTGCACAGATACAAGATGTGGTTTCGGACTACGTTACGCTCAAAAAGCGTGGGGTGAATCTGCTTGGTTTGTGCCCATTTCATAACGAAAAAACACCTTCGTTTATAGTGTCGCCGGGTAAAGGAATTTTCAAATGTTTTGGTTGTGGAAAAGGTGGTAATGCTGTGCACTTTATCATGGGGCATGAGCAAATATCGTACTACGATGCCCTCAAGTTTTTAGCAAAAAAGTACCATATCGAAGTTCAGGAACGCGAACTTTCGCCCGAAGAAATGGCAGTGCGAAATGACCGCGAAAGTATGTTTCTGGTCAACGATTTTGCACAAAAGCATTTCTCTCAAACACTTCTACATCACATCGATGGTAAATCAATCGGACTTAGTTACTTCCGTGAGCGTGGTTTCAGGGATGATATAATTCAAAAATTCCAACTCGGTTATAGTCTTGAGCAACGCGATGCATTTACGCAAGCAGCCATCAAGGCTGGTTACAGCAAAGAGTATCTTATAAAAACAGGTTTAACTCTCGAAGGTGAAAATAATTATGTAGCTGATCGTTTTCGGGGTCGCGTAATGTTTCCTGTACATTCACTCTCAGGAAAAGTTGTGGCTTTCGGTGGTCGTATTCTGAAAAAGGACGACAAAATGGCGAAATACGTCAACTCGCCCGAATCGGAAATTTACCACAAAAGTAATGAACTCTATGGCATCTATTTTGCAAAACAAGCCATTGTAAAACAAGACCGGTGCTTTTTGGTAGAAGGTTATACCGACGTTATTTCCATGCACCAAAGTGGTATCGAAAACGTTGTGTCTTCGTCAGGAACTTCGCTTACACCCGGGCAAATTCGGTTAATTCACCGTTTTACAGAGAATGTAACTGTAATTTATGATGGTGACGCTGCTGGAATAAAGGCATCCATTCGTGGTATCGATTTGTTATTAGAAGAGGGATTGAATATCAAAGTTTTACTGCTTCCCGATGGTGATGATCCCGATTCTTTTGCACGAAAACAGAATGCGTCAGATTTTATTGAATATGTTGAAAAAAACTCATCCGATTTTATTCGTTTTAAAACAAATTTATTGTTGGCCGATGCAGGAAATGACCCGATAAAACGAGCAGGATTAGTGCAAGATATTGTGAGTAGTATTGCCATTATTCCTAATAATATTATCCGGGGCGAATATGTAAAGGAATGTAGTACTTTGCTCAATGTTGATGAGCAAATGCTTTATCATCAAATAAATATATTAAAAAATACCGAACAGGAAAAGAATTTAACCCGCAGACAAACTGAAGATTCAAATGCTCTGCCACCTCCGGAAACAGATAATTACATTTCGAATTCGACCATTGTTTCCAAATTTGATGAATTGGAGCGAAATATATTGCAGATAATGGTTAAATATGGCGATGCTATTTTATATTATGCTGATGCCGAAAATCCAACTCCATTAACTGTGGGGCTTTATATTTTGGATGAATTGGAGAAAGATAATCTTCAATTTCACAACCCGTTACACGTTTTGATGTTAGAAGAATACAAGCAAAATTACACCCAATCCAATTTTGTAGCCGAACGATTCTTTTTGCATCATTCCAATAATGAAATAAGCATGATTACTGCCGATTTAATCTCCGAAAAATATGTGTTGAGTACCATACATTCCAAAATTAAGAAAATTGAATCGGATGCAGAGCGCTTAACAATTTTAGTCCCACGATTGGTTTACGAATATAAAAATGGTCTTTTTATTGATATTTTAAAACAGAAACTCAATGAAATGAAAATTGCCAACGACAATAAAAACAACAAGTTGGTGGATGAAATTATGCATGAGATGAGTCAGTTGGAAATTGTAAAAAAACAACTTTCGAAAACGCTTGGCGAGCGGATAATAATTAAATTGTAGATAATAAATGATACTATTCGATCAGATAATTTTCGGACCCATTCACAGTCGTCGGTTGGGACTATCTCTTGGTGTAAATTTGCTGCCGACCGATGCGAAAATATGCTCCTTCGACTGTATTTATTGCGAATGTGGCTTCAACACCACCATGCAGGATGCATCTATACCGACACGTACACAGGTTAAAGAAGCATTGGAAACAAAATTAAAGGAAATGCTGATTGATGGGCAAATACCCGATGTTATTACCTTTGCCGGAAATGGAGAGCCCACTTTGCACGCCGATTTTGAAGGAATTATTGACGACACCATCATTTTAAGAGATAAATATTGCCGCACAGCAAAGGTAAGTGTGCTATCAAATTCTACTCGTATCCACAAACCAAATATATTCAACGCATTGAATAAAGTGGACAATAACATCCTGAAATTTGATACTGCTATCGACAGAACCTTGCAACTCATTGACAGACCGACAGGTAAGCAAATTAATGTGGCTTGGTTTATTGACCATTTAAAGAAATTTGAAGGGCGTTTAATTATTCAAACTATGTTTTTGCGAGGTGAATTTAATGACGAAAAGTTTGATAATACTACAGAAATTGAAGTAGAGGCATGGATAAAAGCTTTGGAAGAAATTCGACCAAAACAAGTGATGATTTATACTATTGACAGAGAAACACCAGCTCAACAGCTTGAAAAAATTACGGCCGAACAATTAAATTCTATTGCAAAAAAAGCCAGAGATCGCGGGTTTGATGTATCAGTAGCAGGTTAATAGAACATGCAAAATAGAGAACTTTTGATATAGATCACCAATACTAAAAACACTCGTCGCAAGTAATATTATACTCCAAAAGAGGCAATGGTTCATTATGAAGATATTAATCTGCCCGCTTAACTGGGGCTTAGGACATGCCACGCGATGTGTGCCAATTATATCAAATTTAATTTCCGAAGGACATGAAATTGTTATCGTTTCGGATGGTTACCCTCTTGAATTGCTGAAACAAGAATTTCCAACTCATCGTTTTTTCGAACTTCCTTCCTATTCTGTTCAATATTCCAAATCTAAATGGCAAGTTGGTGCTATGATGCAAAGCTTTCCGGCAATTCTGAGAGGTATTTTTCGAGAAAATCGCTGGCTAAATCAACTTTTGAAAATAGAACATTTCGATCAGGTCATTTCTGATAATCGTTTTGGAATGTGGAACAAACAAGTTCATTCTATTTATATTACGCATCAATTAATGGTAAAAATGCCAGAAGGCTTGAAATTTCTTGAGCCGATAATTTGGTTGATTCATCGATGTTTTATTTACCAATATAATGAATGCTGGATTCCTGACATTGAACAAAAGCCAGGCTTTTCGGGCGATTTGGCACATAAATATCCTGTGCCAAAACATGCAAAATTTATTGGGCCATTATCTCGTTTCAATGGCTTAAAAAACACGATTACCAATAATGATTATGAAGTTGTTGCAGTGCTTTCGGGGGTAGAACCTCAACGTACTATTTTTGAAAATGAGTTAATTGCGAAATATAGGAATGAACCATTTAAAATATTGATTGTAAAAGGACAACCAGAAATCACAAAAGTTGAAACGAATATAGGGAACATAACTATTGTTTCTCATCTTTCGAGCAATGAAATGGAAGCGGTTTTGAAAGGTGCAAAACGAATAGTTTCTCGTTCGGGTTATACTACCATTATGGATTTGGCAGCATTAAGTTGTCTTGAAAAAGCTGAATTCTTTCCAACTCCCGGGCAAACTGAGCAGGAATACCTTTGTTTAGTTCATAGTTGAAAAAGTCTACAGTTTGCAGTTTGCA
>JBMOHG010000324.1:0-3934 GCA_049317965.1 Paludibacter sp. | reverse complement strand
GCAGCCAAACGTGCAATTGGCACACGGAATGGTGAGCAACTAACATAATTCAAACCAACTTTGTGACAGAATTCAACTGATGATGGTTCGCCACCATGCTCGCCGCAAATACCAACTTTTAGGTTTGGATTTACTGAGCGTCCTTTTTCTGTTGCCATCTGTACCAATTGTCCTACACCGTTTTGGTCTAGAACCTGAAATGGATCTGCTTTCAAAATTTTCTTTTCGAGATATATAGGCAAGAACGAAGCAATATCGTCGCGTGAATATCCGAATGTCATTTGAGTCAAGTCATTGGTACCAAATGAGAAAAATTCGGCAGTTGCAGCTATGCGGTCGGCAGTTAATGCAGCACGAGGAATTTCAATCATAGTTCCAACTTTAAATTCGATACTATCACCTTTTTCCGCAAAAAGTTTAGCAGCGGTATCACGAATGATTTTATCTTGTTCGTTGAACTCAAATTTAATACCTACCAATGGTACCATAATTTCCGGCATGGCTTTGATACCACGGGCTTTCAATGCCAAAGCAGCACCAAGAATGGCACGGGTTTGCATTTCGGTAATTTCAGGATAAGTATTTCCTAAACGGCAACCACGGTGACCCAACATTGGATTTTGTTCGTGAAGTGCATCCACACGTTGTTTAATTACTTTTAATGATACGCCCATTGCTTCAGCCATTTCGCGTTGACCTTTTTCATCGTGAGGAACAAATTCGTGCAAAGGTGGATCGAGCAAACGAACTGTTACCGGGCATCCTGCCATTGCTTCGAAAATACCTTCAAAATCTTCTTCCTGATATGGAAGAATTTTTGCTAAAGCAACACGACGACCGGCTTCATTTTCGGCCAAAATCATTTCGCGCATGGCTTTGATTTTTTCACCTTCGAAGAACATGTGCTCTGTACGGCAAAGTCCAATACCTGTAGCACCAAATTTACGAGCAACTTGTGCATCGTGAGGAGTATCAGCATTGGTGCGAACTGACATTTTAGTATGTTTGTCAGCTAATGCCATAATTTCGGCGAAATCGGCATCCAGTTCAGCTTCAGTTGTGCCCACTTTTCCTAAGAAAATATCACCTGTCGAACCATTTAAAGAAATATAGTCACCTTCTTTTACAGTTAAACCATCTACTTCCATTAATTTGGCAGCATAATCAATTTTCAAAGTTCCGGCACCCGAAACGCAACATTTACCCATACCACGAGCCACAACAGCAGCGTGAGATGTCATACCACCACGTGCAGTTAGAATTCCTTGTGCAGCAGCCATTCCGGCTAAATCTTCGGGAGAAGTTTCAACGCGTACCATGATAACTTTTTCGCCACTTGCAGCCCATTCAGCAGCATCATCAGCATTGAAAACAACGCGTCCAGATGCAGCACCCGGAGATGCAGCTAATCCTTTAGCAATTAGTTTAGCTTCTTTGATAGCTTTTTTATCGAAAACTGGGTGAAGTAATTCATCCAAACGGTTTGGATCAATACGCAAAATAGCCGCTTTTTCATCAATCATACCTTGGTGATACATATCCATAGCAATTTTTACCATAGCAGCACCGGTACGTTTACCATTACGAGTTTGCAAGAACCACAATTTACCTTCTTGTACAGTAAATTCCATATCTTGCATATCTTTATAGTGGTTTTCCAATTTTGTTTGGATAGCATCTAATTCTAAATAAATACTTGGCATTGCTTCTTCCATCGAAGGAAATTTTGCAATACGATCAGCTTCAGATACGCCAGCCAATACAGCCCAACGTTGTGAACCTACTTTGGTAATTTGTTGTGGAGTACGAATTCCCGCAACCACATCTTCGCCTTGTGCATTAATCAAATATTCACCAATAAACATATCTTCGCCGGTTGCAGCATCACGACTGAAACAAACGCCTGTAGCCGAAGTTTCGCCCATGTTACCAAAAACCATCGATTGAACGCTAACAGCAGTTCCCCATTCAGCAGGAATGCCTTCCATTTTGCGGTAAAGGATAGCGCGGTCGTTCATCCAAGAGTCAAATACTGAGCACACAGCGCCCCAAAGTTGTTCGTAAGCCGACTCAGGGAAATTATGTCCGGTTTGTTTCAATACAGCAGCTTTGAATTTTGCAACCAATACTTTCAAGTCATCTACCGAAAGTTGATTATCCAATTCAACACCTTTTTCTTCTTTTAAGTGGTCAAGGATTTCTTCAAAAGGATCGGCATCGTTTTTGTTTTCTGGTTTCATACCTAATACAACGTCACCGTACATTTGTACAAAACGACGATATGAATCCCATGCAAAACGACCATTACCGGTTTTACGTGCCAATCCTTCAACAACAGCATCGTTCAAACCTAAGTTCAAAATTGTATCCATCATGCCTGGCATTGAAGCACGAGCACCCGAACGAACCGATACTAATAATGGATTTTCAATGTCTCCAAATTTCGAGTTCATTAATACTTCCAAACCGGCAATTGCGCTTTCAACTTCAGGTTTCAAAAGTGCTACTACCTCTTCTTTTCCAAGGGTATAATACTCATTACAAGTATCGGTAGTAATGGTAAAACCTGGAGGAACAGGAACTCCAATCAAATTCATTTCGGCTAGATTTGCTCCTTTGCCACCGAGCAAATTTTTCATGTCTGCTTTACCTTCGGCTAGTCCGTTGCCAAAAGTATACACTCTTTTTGTGTTACTCATATCGAATTATTAAATTTATAAATTGTTTTATTGATTCATTTATAGGTTTGCAAAGTTAGGATAATTTTGGAATATATTAAAATGAAAATCAAAAAAAAACATAGAAATGTAATCTCGAAATTGCAAAAAAGCAAATATTATTAGAAACTTGACTTCTTTCCTAATAAAATTCGTAAACTTAGTAAAGCCGATATAAATGTTAGCGGAGTAAAAAAGTACAATTCAAAGCTCGATTTAGCAAATAGATTTCCTGGTGAAAATCTCAGACAGGGATGATAGTAATCCAATTCTTTCAAAATGAAAATTTGTTACTATTATTTTTCCACCGACAGAATTGGAATGCAATCATCCAGTTATTTCTTTTTTTCTATTAAACAAAAGTCACAAAGCAAACAAAAAAACACAAAGTGATAACTTTAAACAGTTGAATTTCAATCTGAAATTTTGATTAAACTATACTTGTGAAAGTTCAGTAATAATATAGTACGGAATCATTTTTATCTATCCAACCACTCCCTAAACTCATGCGTACGGGCAGTACTAACCAAAATTTCATCGGTGGGTGTTGGTTCTAATTGTAATTTGATGCGGCTTTTCGATAAAATGCTGATTTTTTTAATAGACTTGAATTCAATGAGATAATTTCGGTTGATTCTGAAAAAGTCGGTAGGCGAAAGCATAGTTTCTAATTTGTCGAGCGAGAAGTCTAGTGGGTAACTTTTGCCCGCTTTTGTTGTCAGAAAAGTTGATTTTTCGATTGAATAAAAATACGCAATATCCGAAGTTTGAACTGAATGTAGATGCTCACCCACATACACAAGGAAACGTTGTTTGTAATCTCGTTTTTCTTTTTCGAGCAACGAGGCCAGGATTTTCCAATCGGTTGAAATATTTTGCTGGTTAAGTTTTTTGAATTTCTCAATACTTCGTTCTAATTTATCTCTATTGATTGGCTTTAAAAGATAATCTATACTATTCAATTCAAAGGCTTTAATAGCATATTCGTCAAATGCCGTTGTGAAAATTACCGGACAAGCGATTTCTACTTGCTTGAAAATGTCGAAACTCAGTCCATCGCCCAACTGAATATCGAGCATAACTAAATCGGGCATAATACCCGTTTTGAAATACTGCACACTCGTTTCAATGCTATCGCAACGTTGAATAACTTCAAAGTCCGACGAGATTTCCAGTAGCATTTTTTCCAATCGTTTTGCTGCTGGTTGCTCGTCTTC
>JBMOHG010000323.1:0-3934 GCA_049317965.1 Paludibacter sp. | reverse complement strand
AATAAGATAAGCATCAAATGGTTTGGGAAATCAATAAACCTTCATTCGCTATGGGATAGTTATTTACTTGACGAACGAAAGATGTCATATTCCGAATTTAGTATGTATTTGCAGGATAAATTTGAAGCAAAGAAGCCGGAATTTAAAAAGTTCAGCATTTTAGAATCAATTGAAGCTGGCTATGCCATTCGTAATCTGATATATGGTTATGACACAAGCGACACCAATAATTATCATTATATTTATTTCTTTGCCGAAAAACAGGATGAAATGATGTATCGTGGTGGGTTACAATTGGCTAATGTGTTGAATGCAATTTATAAATAAATAACAATCACCATATTAATTTTTGTACCGAACAATACAATTATTCATTCTTTATTTGCACACTATTACGGTATTCCAGAGGTGTTTTACCTGTTCTTTTTTTAAAGAAAATTGGAAAATAATCGGGATTTTCGAAGTTTAAGCTGTAGGAAATTTCTTTAACAGGCTGTGTGGTGGTTGAAAGTTGAAGTTTTGCTTCATTCAGCTTCAATTCAAGCATATATTGCGAAGGCGAAGTTCCTGTCAATTCTTTAAATGCGAGGCGAAAACTCGAATAGCTCACATTCATACGTGTCGCAACATCTTCAGCTGTGATTTTTTCATAAATCGACTCGCGCATAATGACTTTTGCTTTGTTGATTTTTTGAATCAGTTCTTCGTCAACAAAATCACGGGTTTTGTGGCGATAATACATTAACCCCAAAATATGCAACACAATCCCCGAAATAGCTTGCTGATATCCGGCACGTTCTTCGTTTGCAATTTCAATTGCTTTGAGATATAAATCTACAATGCGCTCATTCATACCAATATTAAATATTGGTGCCTGATTTAAAAAGAATCCTTCTTCTACGATTTTTTCGATTATACTGCCGTTGAAACCAATCCAATACTCTGTCCACCCTGAATTTTCCATGGGTTTATAAGTGTGCCAAACACCAGGCATCAAAAAAAACATTTTACCCTCGGTAATTAAGCATGAAGTGGCATCGTTTCCATAAGTAAAAATGCCATTCCCATTAGTGATATACAGCAATTGGTACTCATTTAAAATTCGGCCTTTTCCCACATCGAAATAATAACCATAAGGATGATTTTTAGGTGGATAGGGTTCATTTGCTGCGACTTTTTGGTACCCTACAGTTGTAACCTTTAAACCCCAATGTTCATCTTCTTCCGAAGAAACCAAATAATTGATATTTGTTTTAAAGTATTTTTCCATTTCGGATATGATTGATTATGAGCTTCAATTAATGTCAAATCGTCATTTTTCAGGCAAATAAATCAATTTCTTCTTTAGTAATATTATTTCCACCCAAAATAATCAATCGTTCTACCACATTTCGCAATTCACGAATATTCCCTGTCCATGACCGAATCTGAAGTGATTCAATGGCTTTAGCATCAAATGTTTTTGATTGAATCCCTTGTTCGGTACAAATCAATTCGCAAAAATGAGAAACCAACAATGGAATATCTTCTTTGCGCTCGTCGAGACTTGGAACATGTATTGGGATGACATTCAATCTGTGAAATAAATCTTCCCGAAAGTTGCCGTTTTCAATTTCTTTTTTCAGGTTTTTGTTGGTTGCCGCCAAAACTCGAACGTTCACTTTAATACTTTTATCGCTGCCTACGCGGGTCAATTCACTTTCCTGAAGCACGCGCAGTACTTTTGTTTGTGCCGAAAGGCTCATATCGCCAATCTCGTCGAGAAATATTGTTCCACTGTCTGCTTGCTCAAATTTTCCAATCCGTTGTTTTATGGCCGATGTAAATGCTCCTTTTTCATGTCCAAAAAGTTCACTTTCAATTAATTCTGTTGGTATTGCTGCACAATTTACTTCCACATAAGGTGCATCGTTTCGGTTACTTTGTTCAAACAGCAATCGTGCCACCACTTCTTTTCCTGTTCCATTATCGCCGGTAATCAAAACGCGGGCATCTGTTGGTGCTACCCGTTCAATCATCATCCGCACTTTTTCTATTGCAGCCGAAGTTCCAATCATTTGATGATGCTTGGCTACTTTCTTTTTTAATGTTTTTGTTTCTGTTACCAGATTATTTCGTTCCAATGCATTGCGAACGGTTATAAGTAACCTATTCAAATCTATTGGTTTAACAATAAAGTCGAAAGCACCTTTTTTAATACACTCCACAGCAGTTTCAATATTTCCATGGCCGGAAATCATAACTATTGGTGCTTCGATATTTATTTCGTGCAAATGCCCCAACAGTTCAATTCCATCCATTTCGGGCATTTTTATATCCGAAAAAATCAAATCGAAAACGCCATTCTGAGCCACTTCGAGTCCCTGTTTACCATTTTCGGCCAAGGTAACCTGATGTTTTTCAAACTCCAGAATATCTTTCAGAGTATTCCGAATGCTACGTTCATCGTCAATAACTAATATTTTTGCCATAGAAATTTTCTTGTAATTTTTGTGTTGAAATAGGTTGTACTTGCAAAAATAGACTATTAAAATTCAATTTGCAAGCATTTCTATTTTCCAATCTGAAAATAATACTATTATTTTTTAAATTGTTTCGCCCAACTCATCACGTTTGCGGGCGGACGTTTGAAAAATAGTTCATTGGCCATAAATTCCATATATGGCTGTGTATGTTTGTAGTAGGCATAATACCCTTCGCACAAATAATTCAGTCCGGGTTCGCCTGTTTTGGTTTTTATTATTCGATTTTTAGGACATTCGCCATTACATACCTTTTTGAATTCACATTGACGGCATTGTGTTGGCAATGTATCACGTTTGTCAGCTCCAAAACGTAATTGTTTGGGCGAAAAAACCATTTCGTATATAGTGTGGGTTTTAATGTTGCCAATTTTATATTCAGGGAAAACATAATGGTCACAGGCATAAACATCTCCATTGAATTCCATCACCGTGGCATGTCCACATGTTTCACCAAATATGCAAACCCCTGGCATATTGCCGGTTGTACCTGCTAATGTAGCATCAAATAACTGTACGTAAAATTTCCCAACATCATTTTTTATCCATTCGTCGAAGATAGTGATATAAAACTCCCCAAATTTTTTAGCGTTCACAGTCCATGGAGCAAGTACTGCATCGTCGCTACCTTCGGGTGGAAGTAGTTTCAAACCATCGGGGCGGGTTTTCGACATTTGTTCCACAATGGGTGAAAATTGCATATAGGTGCTGCCAATTTCTTTAAAGAAATTGTAAATCTCGAGTGGATAGTCAACATTATAGTCATTGATAACCGAAAGTGTATTGAACTCTACACCATGCTTTTGTAGTAATTCAATTCCACTCATCACTTGTTTAAATGTGTCTTTCCCACCCTTACTTTTACGATACACATCATGGCAATGTTCGGGACCATCAATTGAAATTCCGATAAGGAAATTATTATCTTTAAAGAATTTACACCATTCGTCGGTCAACAAAGTGCCGTTGGTTTGCAGTGAATTGTCAATATTACGACCTCTACCATATTTTCGTTGGTATGTTAACGCTTTTCGGTAAAAAGAAATATCACGCAGCAACGTTTCGCCACCATGCCAAGTGAACAAGACTTCGGGAACTGGCTGAGCCTGAATGTAACTTTCTATGTATTTTTCGAGTGTTTCATCAGTCATTTGTAAGCTCTTGCGGTTTTCGTACAGTTTTTCCTTTTCTAAATAATAACAATACGAGCAATTTAAGTTACAACTTGAACCATTGGGTTTTGCCATCACATAAGTTGGCATCGAAAGTGGATTGTATGCTATGGTATTTTTCATTCGGTTATGTGTTTTTTAAGTAATTAATTTATTTACTTGCAAAGGTAAAATTATTTATATCCGAATGATTCATTTTTTGATTTTTATGGTTTTATTTCTGATTTATTTTTAAAGTGC
>JBMOHG010000322.1:0-3958 GCA_049317965.1 Paludibacter sp. | reverse complement strand
ATTGTACTCAAATTGTACTTAAATTGTAATCGATATGTAACAACTTTAAAGTTACTTTGCATCGTTATTTAAACAGAAATCGATTAAAAAAAAGAGTTATGAAAAAGATATTGTTTTATTCCGTAATTGCATTGCTTTCTATATCATTAAATGCAACTTCAGCTCCAAAACCAGAACCAAAAATTGAGATTCAAAATCAAACAACCAGCTTAAGAGGTATGGTGTCTGACAATTTGACTAACGAAACACTTGCAGGTGCTGTAATTACAGCCAACGGTCAAAAAATTTATAGCGATTTAGATGGAAATTTTACTATTTCAAATCTCTGTAGTGCAAAATGTCAAATCAAAATCAGCTTGATCTCATACGAAGACCAAAATGTAGAAATTGATTTACAAAACACTAAAACGCTACAGATAAAGTTACAACAAAGATAAACAAAGCTCTCAAAATCAATATATCTCTTCTAAAGCAAGGTAAATCTAAACTGATTTGCCTTGCTTTTTTCATTTAGTAAATCAATTCAAAAATAACGGGATTGTAATATGTTTCACATAAATCCGTAATACGAAATTTGTTTCTTTGTATGTTATTTAGAATTAATCATTAATTGATTATTACAGATTTTGAATAGGCTAAGTATTGTCTATATTTCAGAGAAATATTTTTAAAAAGATTGTTTATGAGTTCATATAGAATTTTGGTAGTTGACGATGAAGAAGACCTTTGTGAAATTCTTCAGTTCAATCTAGAAACTGAAGGTTACATTGTTGATGTGGCATATTCGGCAGAGGCTGCTTTGAATATGGACTTATCGGTTTACAATCTATTATTGCTGGATGTAATGATGGGCGACATTTCGGGTTTCAAAATGGCTCGTACAGTTCGGACAAATCCAAAAACAGCATCAATTCCAATTATTTTCTTGACGGCTAAAGACACGGAAAATGACCGATTGACAGGATTTACATTGGGAGCTGACGATTATATTACCAAACCATTCTCAATACGTGAATTGTTGGCACGTGTAAAAGTTGTAATGCGCAGGTATGAGATTATTAATACAGAGCAGTCAACTATGGATCTTTCGTACGAAAAACTGGAAATGAACTTAAAAAATATGAAAGTATTACTTGAAGGCAAAGAAGTTTCAGTCACAAAAAAGGAATTTGAAATACTAAAACTTTTTCTTGAGAATAAGAATAGACTTTTTTCACGCGAGGAGATGCTTAACAGAGTTTGGTCGGACGAAGCTTATGTTCTAAACAGAACAATTGATGTAAATATCACTCGACTAAGAAAAAAAATAGGTTTGTACGAAAAAAATATAGTCACCCGACTTGGATATGGTTATTGCTTTGAAGCATAAAACCAATTTCAATCTGTTTAATTGCATTTACAGTTTTGCTTTAAAATGAAGCATTTGTAACGATGAAAAAGTTTTTGGTGACGGCTGCTTTATGCATTTCTTTTCTGGCATACGGGCAAAAAACAGGACTTATACTAAGTGGTGGTGGTGCTCCCGGAATTGCACATATTGGAGTTATCAAAGCATTGGAAGAAAACCAAATTCCCATTGATTACATTACCGGAACTTCTATAGGGGCCATTATTGGTGGATTATATGCAATAGGAATGACTCCTGATGAGATGAAAATGTTTGTTAAGTCGGCCGATTTTAGGCGCTGGATAACCGGCGAAATAGATGGAAAAAACAAGTTTTTATATAATCATCCCGAACCGGAACCCACCATTTTTGATATTCGTTTCAGTGTAAATAAAAAAACGGGTATTGATTTTAACACCTATTTAATTCCTACCAACCTTATACCATCCCACGAAACTAATTACGCGTTTCTTCCACTTTGCGCTCAGGCAAACGCACTTACGAATAGTAATTTCGATCAACTTTTTGTACCTTTTAGGTGTGTTGCTTCAGATGTTTATAAAAAAATAGCCGTTATTTTTCGTAGTGGCGATTTAGGCGATGCAATTCGTGCATCTGCTACCTATCCCTTTTTGTTTAAACCCATTGAAGTAAACAATAGTTTGATGTTTGATGGTGGTATTTACAATAATTTCCCAGCAGATGTAATGCAAAATGATTTTGCACCCGATTATACTATTGGCAGTGTGGTGGCATATAATCCGCCACTGGCTAACAGAAATGATGCATTGATGCAAATTCAAAATATGATAATTCACCCAACCAATTATTCATTACAATCAGACAATGGATTATTGCTTAACTTAAATTTGAAGGCATTTAGCACTTTCGATTTCACAAAAGTTGATGAGTTGGTAAATATAGGTTACGATTCAACTATTGCTCATATAAAAAAGATAAAAGAAAAGGTAAAAAGGCAAGTTGGAACGAATGAGTTGGAAGAGAAAAGGAAAACGTTCAAAAGTAAATTCCCTGAATTAAAATTTAAAAATATTTATATAGAAGGTGTTGATAGTATTCAGAGACAATATATCGAACATTCATTTCGCACTGAAAATAAAACTTTCGGTTTAACTGATTTCAAAGAAGGCTATCATAAATTAATTTCAGATGATAAGATAACGGAAGTGATACCACATGCTGTTTATAATAATTTGAACGAAAATTTTGATTTAAAACTAAACTTAGAAACTCAAAACCAATTAAAACTAATGATTGGTGGTTATTTATCGACTAGGGCTACAAACCAGGCATTTTTGGGTTTAAAATACGATACATGGGATACACATCCTCAATCTACCTATTTTGATTTTCATGTTGGGCAGCATTATAATGGGTTACAAATAGGGACAAGAATAGAAAATGGTTCACGAGATAATTTCTATTTAAAATTAGCTTTTGTGCTTCATCAGTTAGAATATTACGATTCAACAGATTTGCTCTACAGTTCAGTAAAAACGGCATCGGTAATTCAAAAGGAAGGATACAGTAAAATAAATTTAGGTTTTCCTTTGGGAATGAATGGAGTAGTAGAAATTGGAGTTGGTTATGGCGCATTAAACGATATCTACAAACAAAATCGTGGTTTGATATATAATTATGATACTGGTAGTTACTCACTTGGCAATTTGTTTTGTCGAGCAGAAACAAACACATTAAACAGTTTGAATTATCCTACAAAAGGGTTCAATTATACGGCTTCGGTACAACTAATTGGTGGAGAATCATCAATAAAAGCTGAAAATTATCCTTCTCTAAGTTCTTTTAGAGATAAAAATTTATGGCTACAATTCCGTGCCAAGTCAGAACAATATACTGCATTATCTTCAGATTTTAGTATTGGTACATACTGCGAGTTTATGTATTCGAATAGGAAGTTATTATCAAATTATACAGCCGACAAAGTACAATCAGCGGTCTTTCAACCTACTACATTTACACGAACCATTTTCAATGAGGCATTACGGGCAAATAAATTTGCAGCTATTGGGATAAAACCAATATATAATTTCAGTAATCAACTTCATTTTCGATCCGAAGCCTATCTGTTTGTGCCCTATCAAAGCACAATAACTGCTTTTGACAATAATATGGTTAGCAGCCAATATAATATTTCGACAGTATTTTTATCGGAAACAGCTTTAGTATTCAACTTCAAAGTGGCAACAGCTGCTATGTTTCTAAATTATTGCAATAAGGGCAGCAGTAATTGGAATGTGGGCATAAACCTTGGCATACTACTCTTTAACCGGAAGTTTTTAGAGTAAGATTATGGTATTGATATAATAATATGCGTATTCACATACAGATTATTTCATTATGCACTTTTCAAATATGATATTTTGTTTGCTTTTTGTATATATTTGTTCACTTTTTGCATATACTAGTTATATTTATGTATATACTAGTTCATTATTTCAATATACTAGTTCATTATTTCTATATACTTGTTCACATAATACTTATACTAACTGACATATTGCATATACTATCACTCTTTTTTCATATACT
>JBMOHG010000321.1:0-3962 GCA_049317965.1 Paludibacter sp. | reverse complement strand
GAACATGTGAAACCACCTGATTTCTTCGAGTCGTAAGCAAAATATGCCTGGCAATACTTATCGGTGTTGTCACCAATAATTTTGATAGAGTTTTTATTAGCACCTACAGTACCGTCAGCACCCAAACCATAGAATTTAGCTTCGATTGTTCCTTCGCCTCCCATAGGAATTTCTTCCTTCAATGGCAGTGAAGTGAAAGTAACATCGTCAACAATACCTACAGTAAAGTGATTTTTTGGTTCTGGTAAAGCAAGGTTTTCATAAATAGCAATAACCTGAGCCGGAGTGAAATCTTTAGATGACAATCCATAACGTCCACCAACAACAGTTGGTTGATTTTCAGAACCGTATAAAACGTCTTTTACATCTAAGTACAAAGGTTCGCCGGTTGCTCCCGGTTCTTTGGTACGATCCAAAACACAAATACGTTTTGCAGTTTTAGGAAGTGCTGCTAAAAAGTGCTTTGCAGAGAATGGACGATATAAGTGAACGCAAATTAAACCAACTTTTTCGCCTTTAGCATTCAAATAGTCAATTCCTTCTTTCAAAGCTTCGGTTGACGAACCCATAGCAATAACCACGCGGTCAGCATCAACTGCTCCGTAATAATCGAACAAACCATATTTACGACCTGTAATTACTGCTAATTTGTTCAAATAATCTTCTACAACTTCAGGAATTGCATCGTAGAATGGATTACAAGCCTCACGAGCCTGGAAATATATATCACCGTTTTGAGCAGTACCACGAACAACCGGGTGCTCTGGGCTTAATGCACGGTCGCGGAAACCTTTCAATGCTTCCTGATCCAATAATGGAATCAAGTCTTCCTGATCGATTTGTTCAATTTTTTGAATTTCGTGTGAAGTACGGAAACCATCAAAGAAATGTACAAAAGGTACACGCGTTTTGATAGCTGCAAGGTGAGCTATAGCAGCCATATCCATTACTTCCTGAACAGAACCGGTTGCAAACATAGCACATCCGGTCTGACGAACCGCCATAACATCTTGGTGGTCACCAAAGATAGATAGAGCATGTGAAGCCAATGCACGAGCCGATACATGATAAACACCCGGTAGTAATTCACCAGCTACTTTATACATATTCGGAACCATAAGCAACAAACCTTGTGAAGCAGTAAATGTGGTAGTCAACGCACCAGCCTGTAAAGATCCGTGCATTGCTGCAGCAGCACCGGCTTCCGATTGCATTTCTTGTACCTGAACCTTTTCGCCCCAGATGTTTTTACGACCTCCGGCAGCCCACTCGTCAACATATTCTGCCATAGTCGACGATGGTGTGATTGGATAAATTGCTGCTACTTCGCTGAACATATATGCTATATGTGCCGCAGCCTGATTACCATCACAGGTTAAAAATTTTTTAGATTTAGCCATTTTGTTAGTAATTTTAGACCTCCAACCCCCTAAAAGAAGAAGAACCCCCAACCCCTAAAGGGGATTAAGAGGATCCCTAAACCCTAAAAGGGAAAAAGAGACATTAGTATTAATTGTTTATTTATTTTGTAGTTAATAACTCCTAACCCCTAAAGAGGAGTTGAAGATAATGCTAATTTATTTGTAATTATTTCTTTAATTCATATTTTTTTTAATTTAAACTACTTCTTTAAGCCCCTTTAGGGGTTTGGGGTTCTTTTTTAAGTCCACATTTAGGAGTTTGGGGTCGTTTTAATATAAAAACCCAAACAACCACAAAGGAATTGTATTTTTATTCCCTACTTCAATGTTATCAATTGCATACAAAGCCTTTGAGTATTGTTTACTGCCTTCAGGTTTGGGCTCGCAACTGAAATGATATTGTTGATCAATGCAAAAATCCAGATGATATTTACATTTATTTACTTTGTGTCGGGCGTGCAATGCATTATAGAAAAAAGTTTTACGCTCAAGCTTTTTATCTACACTTTCTGGATTTACAGCATACATTAAATTGGTATTGTGTACATAAACCTGATTCGGTTTTTTTGGATACTCATCACCTTCATTATATAATGTATTCAATAACCGTGCGTCTTTCAAATACTTAATGTAATTCATTATTGTAGCTCTTGATGTTTCAATCTCTTTACTCAATTGACTAACATTGGGAGCTCCCGGACTGCTGCACATTATCATATACAACAGCTTCCGTATTTTTGATAAGTATTTAAGTTCTATCTGTTTAATTAGTAATATGTCTACTTCCAACATCATATTCATGGTTTTCAACAAGTTTTCGGAAAAGTGTCTTTCTTCCAAAAAAAATGGGTAAAAACCATACTCAAGATAGGGTTGAAAATAATCCAGTGGTTTAGTTTGTTGGCAAATACTTTGTGATATTTGCACATGATTTTGAATAATGTCGTTCAAACTATATGAAGGTAAATCTAAACCTGTCTGAAGATTAAGAAATTCTCTAAACGAAAAACCACGTAAATTATAGGAAGCTACAATATCCTGAATATCATTATTGTCTTCGATAAGTCGCATAACTGATGATCCCGAGAAAACAATGTGTAAATCAGGAAAAAGCTCGTAACATTCGCGTAATTCTTTCGACCAGTTTTCGTATTTAAATGTCTGATCGAGCAATAATGTTTTACCACCTTGAGCACAAAACTCAGTAGCAAAGTCTATTAGGGTATGTTCTGTAAAATAAAAGTTATTGAAATTAACGTATAAGCAGCTGCGGTCGGTACCAAAATGTTCTTTAGCATATTGAAGTAAAAATGTAGTTTTTCCTACACCGCGACTACCTTTAATGCCAATTAAACGGTGAGTCCAGTCTATTTCGTCCATCAATAAGCGCCTTACGGGCGAATGAACATGTTCAACTAAATAGGTATGTGTTTTGTAAAACGCCTCCATATCCTTCTATTTTGCTGCAAAAGTAGCACAATATTTCCATTTTGCAATGCAGAGATGGCAAAATTAGGATATTTTACGTTGAGAGAGAGTAAACGAGTTGTTAGTAAACCATTAAAATAGTTGAAAATAAACAAGTTAACAAGATATAAGTAAACGTGTAAGCAAGTTGTTTAGTAAACCAATCACCAATTAACTAATAAACTAAAAATCAAATTCTGGTTTTTTTCTTTAGCTCAAAGTCTCGGCCCAGGTATTTTTCACGTACGACAGGATTATCTGCCAGCTCCTTAGATGTTCCCTGAAATAATATTCGACCTTCAAAAAGTAAATAGGCACGGTCTGTAATTGTCAATGTTTCATCTACATTATGATCAGTAATCAGGATGCCTATATTCTTATCTTTCAGTTTCCAAACTATATCCTGAATATCCTGAACAGCAATAGGATCGACACCTGCAAAAGGTTCATCGAGCATTATAAAGCGAGGCTCGATGGCCAAACAGCGTGCAATTTCAGTACGACGACGCTCACCACCCGAAAGACGGTCGCCAATATTTTTACGGACATGCTCTAAATTAAACTCGGAAATTAAAATCTCCAGCTTTTCTTTTTGTTCTTCTTTGCTGAATTTAGTCATTTCCAAAACAGCTTTAATGTTGTCTTCCACAGTCATTTTTCTGAAAACAGAAGCTTCCTGTGCCAAATATCCAATACCGCTTTGAGCACGTTTATAAACAGGAAATTTGGTAATTTCTTCATCATTCAGGAATATTTTGCCCGAATTAGGTGTTACCAAACCGGTTGTCATATAAAACGTGGTAGTTTTTCCGGCACCATTTGGTCCTAATAATCCTACAATTTCACCTTGTTTTACATTGATGGAAACATCGTTCACCACAGTGCGTTTGCCGTATTTTTTGAATAAATGTTCGGTGCGAAGCACCATGCCGTCGTTTGTCATATACTAAATATTTGAAGTGCAAAAGTACGATTTTATTACTTAACATCATAATGTTGACATAAATGATAATACATTTCAGTGAAAATTGAATAATTTATTCTTTAATTGCTTGAAAAAGTTTTGATTGCCAA
>JBMOHG010000320.1:0-4011 GCA_049317965.1 Paludibacter sp. | reverse complement strand
GAGGATAAACAAACAAATAATAATTTTAAAATTAGCCATGATGGCAAAATTGCATTTAATCTACCTTGGATGCGAACCTTATCCTATGTAATTGGGTATTCAACTCAAATTAGTGAATCACATAAAGTTGCAAAAGTGGAGACTTTAAGTGGTTTTAGGCCTATCATTTCGTCACTTCAAACGGGTTATTTTGAAGTGCCTTATAAAACAACATCATTTTATGGAAGTGGAGGTGTAAAAAGTAATCCTCAGGATTTATTTTTCAAACTGTCTAATAGTTTTGGATTCAAATTATTCAATTCGTGGACACACCAAATGAGTATGGGGGCAGAATATCGTTATGAACAAAATAAATCACAAGGCTATTACAATGACGATCCATTATTACCTTTAAAAACCAACGAAGATGGACGTCCTCGCCCTTATTATGATATACCTCCAGTCAGTCAGGCTTCAGCATATCTTGAAGATAAAATGACATGGAAAATGCTGGGGATGAAAACCAACTTGAGTGCCGGATTGAGGTTTAATATGCTACAACCTGGAAAAGAGGAGCAAGTTTCGGCATTATCGCCACGTATTAATGCATCAATTGAATTATCAGAAAATATTGAACTTAGATTAGGATATGGTCAGAATGCTAAAACCCCAGGTCTGACTCATTTATATCCTGAAAAAAAATATATTGATAGAATTGCTGCCAATACCGCATATCAGTTAAACCCAGCCGAACGAATGGTTATGTATCATACTATGGTATATGATGTTCAGCGAAGTTTTGGGCTAAAAAATGCAATTAACACTAAATACGAAATAGGATTAGACATAAAATTGCCACAAGATCGTAGTATCAATATTGTAGCTTACCACGATGTAACACCGAATGGTTTTGGGTCGCATTCCGATTATTTTACTTATTTAGCTGATTATTATGAAATTGGTAAAGGTTTGAAGTATATTACAAATCAGAAACCAATACTAGATCCGACTACTTTGCCTGCCAGAGTAGATACTGTTTATGCCACCAAAGGTTTATTTGGAAACACAGAATGGTCACGAAACATTGGTATTGAATTAGATGCAAATTTAGGTCGTTCAGAGTTTTTAAATACTTCCTTTTATTTGAGTGGTGCATACACCGAATCAAGTTCAAAGTCAATAGGACTTGAATACGGCAACCCCAAAAGAGACCCATCAATAACTTGGCCTAATTATTTGAAAGATGTTAATACTCCACCGTTTAAGTATATTTATAATGATGGTACAAGAGTAATTTATCATAGCAGTTTGAATTCAACTTTCAGAGCTGTTACCAATATACCGGCACTTAAAATGGTTATGTCTAATACTATTTTTGTAAGTTTGTCTTCAGTGAATTGGGAAACGAATACTCTGAAAATTCCAGTTGGTTATATTATTGCAAATCAAAATGGTGGTTTTGAAAGTTTTGAAATTACAAAGGAGATGTTAGATAATCCTGATACACGAATTAAAGGACATTTATTATCAGATGGCATCATTGATAATTCAGATAAAATTCCCACAAGAACCGATGTTCCTATATGGAATATTTCGACACGGTTAACAAAAGAAATTTCTAAAGTTGCTGGATTTTCATTTTTTGTAAATAATACTTTGTTTTACGAGCCGTGGATTCATTCATCTACATCAACAACGCTAACACAACGAAATTTAGGAACATTTAGCTTTGGGATGGAATTATTTCTGAAACTATAGTTTATTGGTTGAAAAATACTAAGTAATATGAGAATATTAAATTATATAATTTTTATAGTTTTTGTCGTATGTGCATTACCGACAATACCAAGTTGTGTAGATGAACAAAAACTACAACTTGTGTCGGAATATACTGTTCAGGTTACAATGCCCGATGAAATAAAAGGCATATATGTATTTGCAAATAAAACTGTTACTTTACGAAGTCAACGAATGACTTATACATCAATATCCGACCAAAGTGGCTTAGCCAAATTCAATGATATCATTCCTGATATTTACGATGTATATACCTCGTGGGATATTTCAGGTGAAGAATTGGTTAATATGAGTGACTCATTGGTCGAAAATCGCCCTGCACTTATTTCAGGAATAACATCTTCTAAAAAAATCTTTGCAGATAGTGTAATTACACTAAAAACATTACTTTTTGTAAAACAAAGTTTGTTAATAAGTAAAGTGTATGCATCAGGCACTCGCGATTTTAATAATAGTGCTTACACTGCTGATGGCTATATCGAAATATTTAATAACTCTGACGAAATTCAGTATATTGATAAAATATATTTAGCATTAGTTGAGGGTGATTCACCAATAGCTTTTGCAGCCAAAGATAATCCAACAGATATTCATGCACGTCAGGTTTTTCGTTTTCCTGGTAATGGTACTGAACATCCGATTTTACCCGGAAAAAGCATTGTGGCATGTAACAGTGCTATCGACCATACTGCCAATGCTCCAATTACAGTGAATTTACAAAATGCTGATTTTGAATTTAAAAATTCTTTATCAAAACCGATTAACAATCCAAATGTAACCGAAGTTACCTTAATTCATACTAGTTATGTTGGCTTAAACTATTTAAATCTGCAAAGAGGTTCAGTTAATGGAATTTGTTTGTTTAACACAACAGAAAATGTCGGTTCTTATCCTTTGGATTATCCTCCGGGAAAACCTTCAAGTTTAAATAAGTTTTTACGTATACCTGCAAAATTTGTATTTGATGGAGTTGAAATCCTTGGTTATAAATCAACAGGAGTTGATGTAAATGCAAAGCGGCTTCAGAGTTTTATCGATGCAGGTTATAAAACAATATCCTCTACATCAGGATATTCGCATGAAAGTATTGAGCGTAAAGTTGATACCAAAAAATCTACTAGTACCAGAGTTTATTTAATTGATACAAATAATAGCCTGAACGATATGGTAACATTAACCGACCCTACTCAGAAGAAATACGATAAAACGTTATTATTACAATAATAAAAGCAGGTCGATCTAAAGCGTATAAAACAATATAAGAATTATGCAAAAGTATTTTAATATATTATTCATTTTAATTTTATCAATACCCCTTACTGCCCAAAGTGGTTACAGTAATGAACAGATTGAATTACATAAGGTTACCAATAACTGGATAACTGTTAATAATGCTGCAGGCTTAGGTTTTATCAATTTTCATCAACATGGATATTCCGAATTAGGTTATAATAATGAAGGCGGTAATTTGCATCGCGCTCAAGAAGGTGATGGTAAAAAAGGAATTCGTTTCTTTTCGGAACGATTTGATAAGATGAATAAAAATTGGTTGACGTGGGGAAGCTTCGAATTTAGAATGAATACAGAGGAAAACAGAACTTGGTCAAACGTATTTAATACATATAATAGTTCACCTTATATGTTTGGTGATAGTATTCCCGGGCGTTACGACCAACAAACTTTTGACTTACATGCCAAAATTTGTCGAAAAATAAGTGATAAATGGAGTGCTGGGGTCAGTCTTGATTATTTTGCAGGAGACATGTCAAGGTTACGCGATGCTCGTACTCGAACTTTTATAGCAAATTATGCTTTCGCTCCCGGAACAGTTTATAAAATTGATGATTCAAATTTGATTGGAGCTACAGTAGGTTTTCGTTTTGAAAAAGAAAAAATGCCATCGATAGTTACTGTCCAAACTGATCCTGATATTAATTATTATTTTTTTCTGGGTAATGAAAATGCAAATGCCGTGAAAGACGCCTATTTAGGTTTTGATAGACAGTTTATAAACAGAGAATACTTTGCAGAATTACAATATAATTTTATTAATAAACAAATTAACTGGATGTCAACTTTGGGGTTTACATCGCGTAAACAAGAGGTACTTGGCAGTGAACGAGAAAGTCCGGGTGAATATAAAGCTCAAAATCTTAGTTTTAACTCAAAAGCAAATATTTATTTGAATAGAAAATTATTAATTGTTGATTTAAAAACCAACTATAAGTTAGGTTT
>JBMOHG010000319.1:0-4023 GCA_049317965.1 Paludibacter sp. | reverse complement strand
GGTTGTGGAGCAACTATAAAAAAACTTTCCGAAGAAGGCAATACCGTTTTTGTTTTGGTTGTAAGTCGTGGTAGTAAACGACTTTACGACCAAACCAAGGTGGAGGCAGTTCGTAAAGAAGCACTTGAAGCGCATGTCTTGCTTGGTGTAACAAAGACTTTCTTTCTCGATTTTCCTGCACCCGAGTTAGATACAGTTCCATTGGCAGATATATCGCGCGAAATTTCGAAAATCTTGACTGAATATAAAATTAATGTCTTATATTTGCCACATAGAGGGGATATTCACAACGATCATCGGGTGGTTTTTAATGCAGGATTGGTCGCAGCTCGTCCTGTGGGGAATTGCAGCGTAACAGAAATTTATGCTTATGAAACTTTGTCGGAAACCGAATGGGCAGCACCTTTTGGCGATGATGCTTTTATTCCAACCTGCTTTGTGAATGTTGAAAACACCCTTGAGGCAAAAATGGAAGCAATGAAATGCTTTAAAAGTCAACTTCGAGAATTTCCGAATCCTCGATCGTTAGAAACGATTGAAGCATTGGCAAAATTCAGAGGTGCGACCGTTGGATTCAAAGCCGCCGAGGCATTTATGATAATTAGACAAATCATCAAATAATCTTTTATTATTCCCCTTTAGGGGTTAGGGGCAATATTTATGAAAAACATAGCAATATACGGTTTTGGCGGTTTCGGGCGCGAGGTGGCTTGCCTGCTCAAAAAAATGAATGAAACAATTCCAACCTGGAATTTAATTGGTTTTATCGACGATGGTGTGGAAGTTGGTACTGAAAACCGATACGGAAAAGTATTGGGCGGAATTGATTTTGTAAATAGCTACACTTCGAAGCTTAGTGTTATAATATCTATTGCTAATCCGCACATTATTAAAAAGATAGTTGCCGGAATTACCAATCCGATGATTGATTTTCCAAATATTATTGCTCCCAATGTTAACATCTTTGATAACGATGCTTATAGTATAGGGAAAGGAAATATCATTTTTTGGGGATGCCGATTGAGTTGTGATGTGGCTATTGGCGATTTTAATCTTATCAATGGCGCTGTTTCGTTGGGGCATGACGTGCAGTTGGAAAACTACAATGTACTTGGTCCATCAACGCGACTTTCGGGCAATTGTAGGGTGGGAGAAGAGAATCAGTTTGGTGTTGGGTCTATTGTTTTACAAGGAGTTAAAATTGGAAATAACACCAAAATAGGCATTGGTACTGTCATAATACGGAATACGATGGATGATGCATTTTATTTTGGAAACCCGGCTAAAAGTGTAGAAGAACAATTTAAATAATCATTATAAAAATTAAAACTATGGCATTTCAGGAGTTTAAAACCGTAAAAATCGATGGCGTAGCGGCATGTGTTCCAGCAAATATTGAAGAAAATGCAGGTTTGGATTTGTTTGCTAGCAGCGACGAATATGAAAAATTTGTAGCCACTACCGGCATTGAGCGTAGGCATGTTGTAACTGAAGGTGTTTGTGCCTCGGATTTATGTTTGGCAGCTGCCGAAAAACTGATAAACGAGCTTAACTGGGATAGGAACGATATAGAATGTTTGATTTTTGTTTCACAAACACCTGATTATAAGTTGCCTGCTACCTCATGTGTGTTGCATGGTAAATTGGGACTATCAAAAAATTGTATGACCTTCGATATTTCGATGGGCTGTTCGGGTTGGGTGTATGGTATTTCAACAATGGCTTCCATTGTTAGTTCAGGTAGTATAAAAAAGGGCTTATTGCTTGTAGGTGATACGGTTACACGTACCAAATCGCCGCTCGATAAATCAACTTATCCGCTGTTTGGCGATGCTGGTACAGCTACAGCTTTGTCGTACAACGAAAATGCTTCACCGCTTCAGATTGCTTTATTTACTGATGGTTTGAATTATGATGCAATTATGATAGAGGATGGTGGCTACCGCAATCCTGTTACCGAAAAATCGTTCGAATATGTGGATTATGGTAATGGAATAGTTCGCAATAAATTGCAAAGCGTGTTGGATGGTTCGTCCGTTTTTACTTTTGGCATTTCCAAAGCGCCACAGTCGGTCAATGCATTAATAGAGCATTTCAGCATTGACAAAGATGAAGTCGATTATTTCGTTTTTCATCAGGCAAATATGCTTATGAATGAGAAAATCCGCACAAAACTAAAACTGCCTGAAGAAAAAGTACCCTATATTCTCAAAGATTTCGGAAACACTTCGTCAACATCCATACCGCTAACATTGGTAAACAATATCGGAGAAAAATTCAATAACAGTGAAGTGAAAATCCTTGCTTGTGCGTTTGGTGTTGGGTTGTCTTGGGGAGTTGTTTATACTAATTTTTCTACTATAACCTGTTGTAAATTAATTGAGGTTTAGTAATTTAGATTTCTATCTCTACACACAAAAGGCTGCAATTTCCATTGCAGCCTTTTGTGTGTAGATAAGCCATAAGCTTTATTCGTCTTTTTTCTTTTTCTTAAAAAGCATTGTAACAAGACCACCGCCGGCTAAAATAGCCATTAGAATGCCACCATCAATAGGTACGCTCATGCCACCACCAGTTTCATCGGGTGGGGGACCTTGAGCAAATAATGTATTGACCACTATCAATCCAACTAACATGAATGCTACTTTGAGCAAAATGTTACTATACTTGTTAATTTTAGTTGTTTTCATATTTATTATTTTATTTAATAATTAAACTTTTTGAGATACTGTATGAACCTGCTGACATACGTGCTACATAAATGCCTTTCTGTAGCGTTGAATTCAGCGTGCTTATTGCATTGCCATCGAAGTGGAATGAAGTTTGAAGTTTACCTGCAAGGTCGAAAATTTGAAGTGTGCCATTGTCAGCTAATTTATTGTCGATAATCAATTTATTATCCTGATTCATGATGCGTAAATCATCATTTTTAATATTATTAGTCGATGTGGTAACTTCTGTTGTGCTAATAATTTTGAAACGATTTACTGCTGTTGGAGTAGCTTCGCTTGTAAATGCATATTCACTACCACTTGCAGTAACATCTACTGTTTTGTTAGCTACCAAATCCACTAAATAGATTTTACTATATAATTCTGAGTTTTGGTGTGTGAAAACTAATTTCAAGTTTTTTTCACTACCAGCTTGAAAACCTAATTGAGTATTGTTAATATCTTTTACTGCATCAATTTGGTAAATTCCATCAGATTCCATAGCATACAACTGCGGTGTTAAAGCCGAACCTAACAGTTTTGGTCCATCAAATCCCTTATCGTAAGAACGTGTAGCTGTTGACTCTGTAAATATCCACATTTTATCTGCATATTTAGTACCTACAACATCAATTCTAGTTCCTACTTTATTAGAAACAGCCGGAGCACGTTGTACAATACTATTAGATATTAATGCACTAAGTGGCATTCCAAAGCTTGAAGTACTTGTAACATTTACAAGAAATCCTTGCATTGATGGTATTTGTTTTGGAGTACCTAATGTTCCTGCAAATTCACCATTTGATACTGTGTATTGACCCGGTGATGTTCCATCTGTACTTGCTCCACTAGCTGCGGTCCATTCAGCTAAACTACCAGCGTTATAAAGATAAACGTTATTTTCGGTTCCAGCACCAAAAGTTAATTTCGAAATATCAAGTGCTGCAGTAAATGGATTAGCCAATATGTGCTGTCCTTTCCAATCGGCAGAAGCGGTGTACGCTAATGTTTTAGTTACATCAGAATGATACAAGGTGCCTGTAAAGGTGTATTTTCTTGCTGATGGTTGTGTTACTTCGTAACCATCTACAGGCACAAGTGCATCAGTTCCTGAATATGAATTGCCAGTACCCGATGGTTTCCACAGACCTACGTTATTTCCTGTTGCATCGTGATTAGTTTCGTCGTATTTCCGAACCCGAACACCAGTTCCGCTGAATGTACTTGCAAATGTGGTACCTGTTACCGGTATTCCAAAGTACTGCCAGTGATAATTTGCATCCGTGTAAGCTTTTGACCACATTTCTACTGT
>JBMOHG010000318.1:0-4026 GCA_049317965.1 Paludibacter sp. | reverse complement strand
CAATTTTATATATACTTGTAAATCTAATAAACTATTCATATATTTGCACTTCAAAGATTTATAAATTGTTCTACTTCTACTAAATTAGATTTTTTAATGTCAGAGGCATTATATATTTATAGAAAACGTGGTTTTACACCCATATTCGACCCCGATAGGGGTCGTATATATATTGGTTTTCTATTTTTCTATAAATATCAGAACCCGATGGGTTCATTTTCTTAGTCTAAATTCTTATTTTTGGAAAGTAGAAATTGAAAATAGCACAATATAAAATTAAAAAAACCAAAATGAGAGCAATAGAAATAAATACAATGACTGATAACTTTGGACATCTTAAGTTAGATTATCCAATCAATAAAAAGGATAAAAAAGTACGTGTAATTATTCTGGTTGATGAAACTACAGAATACAATGATGATGAAAATCAATGGCTTAATGGTATCAGTTCAAATCCGGTTTTCGATTTTCTGAATGAACCATCAGAAAATATTTACACATTAAAGGACGGAGAGACATTCAATGACTAAAAATAGCATAGTACTTGTTCCTTTTCCTTTTGATGATTTTTCTGAATCAAAAGTACGACCTGCAATTTGTTTGACTTCTGAAATTGGGAAATATCAACATATAATAATTGCATTTATAACAAGTAGAATACCAGATGATTTGATTGAAAGTGATTTTATTATTGCTAAGAATTCAATCAATTCCATAGGAACAGGACTCACTGTGGATTCAGTTATTAGATTACATAAAATAGTGACTATTCCCAAAGGTTTAATTAAAAGAAAGTTGGGCATTATAAACCAATCAGTTCAATTAAAACTAAATGAGAAGTTAAAGAAACTATTTGAGTAATACTTTTTATTTGGCAGATCTTTACAGAGTAGAAACCAAAAATCTGAATTTAAGTGTAAAACGTAACTTAAAACGATTCCCGTCAGATTTTATGTTTCAACTTAACATTGAAGAATGGAATAGTTTGAGGTTGCAAATTGAAACCTCAAAGAAAGGCGGTAGGCGTTATTTGCCCTACGCTTTTACCGAACAGGGAGTTGCAATGCTTTCGGGATTACTCAACAGTGATATTGCCATTGAAATGAATATAGCTATAATGCGTACGTTTATTGCACTTCGTCAATTAACAAATCAATTCCCAAATAACAAAACTGCAGAACTTCAATCGGAGATAAAAGAACTAAAGGCCTATATCGAAGAAGTTTTTATGGACTACAACGACATAAACGAAGATACCCGAATGCAGATAGAACTAATAAATCAATCGTTAGTCGAATTACATACAGAACAAAAAATAATTACAAAGCCCCGAAAGAAAATTGGATTTATTACTGAAAATTAATTATTAATTTTTTTACCATGCAAATGTAAAAAACTATTCATACATTTGCACTTCAAATAATTACTTCGTCCACTGTAGCGACAGCGGCATTACATATTATCAAAAGCGTTATCTTTAAAACCACATATTTCAACACTACAACAATGAATAAAATACTAATCGATAAAATAGATGATTTGAAAAAACTCTGTAATATTTATGGTGTAAAATCGATGTATGCATTTGGGTCGGTCTGTACCGAAAACTTCAACGAACATAGTGATATTGATTTACTTATATCATTTGATGAACTTTCTGTAGAGCAATATACCGATAACTATTTTGACTTACATTATAAACTAGAGGCATTGTTTCAGCGTGATATTGATTTGCTGACAGAAAGATCACTGTCAAATCCATATTTTATAAAAAGCGTAGAACAAACTAAAACATTAATCTATGCAGCTTGACATATTAACATATTTGTTGGATATCCAAAATTCCATTGAATCTATTAATGATTTTCTTGGAGAAAATAGAAATTTCAATAACTATCTGTCAAACAAATTACTCAGAAGAGGCATTGAACGTGAGTTAGAGATTATAGGAGAAGCAGCAAACAGAATACTCAAAATAGACCCAAGCATTCAAATTGACAATGCACGAAAGATTGTGGATTTAAGAAATTGGGTTATACATGGATATGATAAAGTGGATGATGTTATTATTTGGGGAATAGTTTCTCGACAACTACCAACATTAAAAATACAAGTAGATAAATTACTTACGGAAAATTCTTAATACAATATTAAAACAAATCGTCCGCTGTAGCGACAGCGGCATTACATATTATCAAAAGCGTTAGCTTTATTTGTGTTTCCGAAAACGACCAATTTAAACGAACACCACAATAATAAAACGAACGCTCATGTCCAAACGGCGTGAGCTTTATTTATTTGTGGTGTAGGTGCTTGGTCGTACCTCGGAAACGAGTACTTAGGTTCACGCCTTTTTCTTTTTCCGTTTTTTAATTCAATAAAACTTATAACACAGAATATCAACTATAAAACAATTCAATATGAAAAATTTAAAGAGTTCTCATTTGTTTATTTCTTCATTACTTGTGTTACTCCTTTTATCATTTAAAACTTTCGCTTTCGACTACAATATCCCATTTACAGCAACTGGAGCGAGTACAGCTATTGATAATATTATTGTTCAAAATCTCACACAAGGAACATCAGTTACTATTCCGACAGGGTATTCGTTAAGTTTATCAGATGTAACTTCTATTAATCAATTGGTTAATAATGATAAATCGCTACAAATTTACCCAAATCCAATCCAACAAAAAGCTTTAGTTACATTTTATTCCTTACAAGGTGGAAATACAATGATCAATATATTTGGTATTGATGGAAGAAACCTTGTAAGTTTGGCAAAAAGGTTGAGTATTGGACTTGTTCAGTTTCAAATATCACTTCCAAAAGGTGTTTACACTCTGCAAATAAATGAAAGTGGAATTATACATTCTGCCAAAATAATAAGCCAAAGTAACAATAGAGTTAAAATTCAATTCCTTGATGCAGAAAACACAATATCAAAACCGATTCAAAAAACTAAAAATTCAGTAATACCATTTAAATATAACAATGGTGACTTGTTGCTTTTTAAAGCTACTTCGGGTAATTACACTACAATTCAATCTGATATTATTTCTGGTAATAAAGAAATTAACTTTAATTTCGTTGAATGTAAAGATGCTGATGGAAATTATTATCCTGTAGTAAATATTGGTTCACAGGTTTGGATGGCCGAAAACCTGAAAACCAGTCAGTACCGTAATAATACAGTTATAACCAACAAAACAACTGATACAAACTGGGGCACGCTTACTACCGAAGCATATACCGACTATAATACACCAAGTAAAAGTTCTGCTTATGGTAAAGTTTACAATTGGTTTGTTGTAAATGATAGTAGAACAGTTGCTCCCATTGGTTGGCATATTCCTACCGATGCCGAATGGACAACACTTACAGATTTTTTAGGAGGAATAAAACCTGCAGGAAACAAACTGAAGGAGTCGGGGCTTACACATTGGTCGAGTCCAAATACCGGAGCAAGCAACGAAACAGGTTTTACCGGACTTCCGGGCGGTGCACGTACTACAAATATTGATATTTATGATATCGGAATGCAAGGTTATTGGTGGAGTTCAACTGTGCATAGTTCAAACATTAGTGCATGGTATAGATGTTTAGATTATCTTGTCAGCGATGTAAATAGAGGAAGTTATCCAAAAACCGGAGGTCTATCCATTCGTTGCATAAAAGGCGATTTTCCTGCATTAACAACAAGTTCAATTACCGATATTTCTGCAACTTCAGCAATTTGTGGTGGTAATATTACCAACGATGGAGCTGTAGCTATTACCGAACGTGGAATATGCTGGAGTACTTCTACAAATCCAACCATAACCAATAATAAAACATCAGATGGAAGTGGAAGTGGTGTTTTTAGTAGCACACTAACAGGCCTGACAATTGGAACTACTTATTACGTAAGAGCTTATGCCACTAATAACGTCGGCACTTCGTATGGAACTCAGCTAAGTTTTTCAACTATATTACCATCACTTACTACTTCAACTGCTACAGCAATTACAGCAAATTCTGCCACTT
>JBMOHG010000317.1:0-4055 GCA_049317965.1 Paludibacter sp. | reverse complement strand
CCGGCAGCGTAAAATCCGAGTAGCGAAATGACCAACTCACTCCAGGCAGCTATAGTGTGCCAATATTCACCCATTTTGAAAGCGTCCATCAATAATCCTAAAAATAATACATCGATTAAAACCAAAATGGCAATCAATATTTTGTTGGTTTTAAATGTTGCTACAGTAAGAAATAGTGAGAAAATAAGGTAACCTACAAAGGCGAATCCCAATTGACGTACATCTACAGAAGCAGCCAAGGTTTGTCCTAGTACGCCCATTTTTATCATCCAAGATGCTGCCACAGCTATCCAGAATAATCCATAGCCTCCAAAAGCAGTTGCTCCAAATAAATTGTCGCGCTTAAAATCATAAACACAAGCCATCAATTGAGCTACACCACCCAGCAATATTGCCCATGGTATTATCATCGAAAGTCCTTCTGTCCAACCTAATTTTTGTGATGCGGCAATCAACGTCACCATTGCCAAGCCGGTTAATCCAAGTGGTGCCGGATCGGCCACCTCAATGCGTACATTTGTTCCTTTTTCTTGCATAAATTTTGTTTTTTGTTTTTATTTTGCGGGTACAAAGATACAAAAAACCTGTTTTATGGCAAAACGAAGAACCCCATTTAAGGTGGTTAATCAATATTTAGAAAACTCCAAGCCAACCACGCCATTCCACCAGTTCCGGTTTTCAGGGCTTTTTCGTCAATTTGGAAAGTTGAGCTATGCAAACCACCGGTGTTAGCATTACTTTCACCTTTTACGCCAAAACGGTAGAAAGTGCAAGGATATTTTTGAGTAAAAAAACCAAAGTCTTCTGATGTCATACGCATTTCCAGGGTTCGGATATTTTCATTTCCGAGCCATTCAGTAGCATATTCACGAGCTTTAAGTGTTATTTCTTCGTTATTTATCACACAAGGATAGCCGTCGGGTATTTC
Source organism: Paludibacter sp. (assembly GCA_049317965.1). Classification (GTDB taxonomy): domain Bacteria; phylum Bacteroidota; class Bacteroidia; order Bacteroidales; family Paludibacteraceae; genus Paludibacter. Next base: position 3,127 of record JBMOHG010000317.1, on the reverse strand, counting down.
TATTTCGGCAGTACAACCATGAGCAGCACAGGTTTCGGTAATGATTCTATGGATATGTTTTTTTGCTTCTTCGCGCCATTTCTCATCTACAGTGCGCAATGTTCCCGAAAATACAACTTCATGCGGTATTACATTTGTTGCGCCATCAGCAATTAGTTTTCCAAACGTAAGTACCATTGGTGTAAGTGGATGACACAATCTGCTACGAACTTGTTGTAACGAAACAATGCATTGCGAAGCAGCTAATACAGTATCGTTTATCAAATGTGGTAAAGCACCATGACCACCTTTTCCGTGCACTTTTACATGAATTTCATCCGCCGAAGCCATTATCATGCCATGCAGAAATCCCATTGTTCCAGTAGAATAATCGACCGAAACATGTTGTGCAAGTATTATTTCGGGTTCTAATTCATCGAACAAACCATCTTCAAGCATTAATCGTGCTCCACCAGGTGCTTTCTCTTCGGCGGGTTGAAAAATGAGTAAAATTGTTCCTTCGAACTCTTTTTTCAATTCATTCAAAATTTTGGCTGCTCCTAACAAACAAGCAGTATGCGCGTCATGTCCACAAGCATGCATAACATTTTCATTCTGCGATTTATATGGTATTTTTACCGTTTCGCAAACAGGCAAAGCATCCATATCGGCACGTAATGCAATAATCTTTTTTTCAGGATGGCGACCTTCAATTTTACCTAAAATACCATTGCCTCCAATCGATGATTTAAATGGAATATTCATTTTCGATAATTGGATTTGAATAAATTTTGCAGTCTCAAATTCCTGAAATGAAAGTTCGGGGTTTGAATGGAGATGACGATAGCAATCGACAACGTAATCAGAGTATTGAATATTAAGTTGTTGGATTAGTTTTTTCATTCGATTTTTTATTTTACGACACAAAGGTAATTATTTTTGATTCCTATTCAAAAAAAATATAAAGTTCAATGGTTTTATGTGTTTTTGTAATGTATAATTCATTAAAAATGCACAATTTGCAAGAAATATCAATGGATTAACTAAATTTAAGCAGATATTTTGATGATTAAAGAATAACGAACCACATTTTTTAATACTTTTGCAAGTCTTTATTTTCAAACAAAGATGATTTTAAGTATTAATTTTAAAAACTCAAAAAATGAAAAAGTATAGTTTATTTCTAATGTTCGCAATTCTTTCTATTTCAGTACTAATGGCGCAAAAGCCAATTATTAATTTTGAAAATAAGGAATTTGATTTTGGAAAAATAAAAGAAGCTGATGGAAATGTGACACATGTTTTCGATTTTACAAATAAAGGAAAAGCTGTTTTGGTTGTGAACAGAGTTCAGGCTTCGTGTGGTTGTACAACTCCGGTTTGGACGAAAGAACCAATTGAATCCGGAAAAAAAGGAGAGATTACAGTTACCTATAATACTGCAGGTAGACCGGGCGCATTTACAAAAACTATTACTGTATATAGTAACGATACAGTCAATCAGGCTATTTTGATTATCAGAGGTGAGGTAATTCCAAAATAATCATAGGAGTTTTTTTTGATAGAATAAAATGTAAAAGTGAAGTAAAACTTCAAAATCCCTATCAATTTAGAAATTATTTAAGTGTAAAAAAAAATATTTTATGAAAAAATTTAGTATAATTTTTCTATGTTTGACTTTTTCATTTTTGGTTAAAGCCCAAAAGGCTGTAATCAATTTTGAGGTAATGGAACATGATTTTGGAAATGTAAAGGAAGCAGACGGTAAAATTACTTATGTCTTCGATTTTACTAACAAAGGAATGTCGCCATTGGTTGTGAACAGAGTTCAAGCATCATGTGGTTGTACTACACCCACTTGGACTAAAGAACCAATTGAACCAGGGAAAAAAGGATCAATAACTGTTACTTATAATCCTGCCGGTCGTCCCGGTACTTTTACAAAATCAATTACTGTTTATAGTAATGCAACTGATGAACAGGTGGTTTTGATGATAAAAGGTGAAGTAATTCCAAAACAAACGAATGAAAATACTGAGTATCCAATAAATATGGGAGAACTTACGACGAAAACGAAAGTTGTACAAATGAATAACGTGAATAAAGGCGAAAAACAAGGTCGCACAATCGATATTCAAAACCCTACCAAAGGAGTTATTAAGCTTACAATTGAAAATTTACCAACTTATTTAACTGCCACTATAACACCCGAAACGTTGAAACCAAATGAAGAAGGTAAAATTACATTTACTTTTAATTCTAAAAATTGTTCACAATGGGGTCCAATTTCTGATGATATTTATTTGATAATTAATGGAAAAAAAATATTTTCGGATGAATATAAATTCAGTGTAGTAGGTAATGTTATAGAAGATTTTAGTAAGCAAACGTTGGACCAAAAACGTAAATCCCCAATTCTTGAAATGTCGCAATATGAATTGAAATTAGGTACAATTAAAACCAATTCAAAACGCACCGACAAATTTAAAATTAATAATAGAGGTCTTAATACTTTGGAAATTCGTAGAGTAATTAATAATAATAAAGAATTAACCGTTCGATCTACAAAATATAGTATTCCAGGAGGTAAGACGGCTGATTTGATAGTAAATTTAAATACAAAAAATCTGACTGATGGTAATTATAAAAAGTCATTTACCATACAAACAAATGACCCAGACAGGAGTTTTTTAATTCTCGTTCTGAGTTGGTCAGTTAAATAATTGTAACAATCAAATACAGCTTTTGCTGAACTTATTCACTGTAAAGCCAAGATATTGTTTAGACATCTTGGCTTTTGTTTTCTAAGTTCAATTAATAGAAGAAAAAATTAGAAGAATGAGTTTTAATTCTTCATTTTTAATAGTTTAAATAAAAAATCAATGCATCACGATAAGAAAATACATCCCGAAAATAATCCTGCTTACAAGGGACTAAGTGTGAACGAGGGAGTCGAAAATGCACCAATTGTTAATCCCTATAAGCATATTAAACGTAAACGTCAACTATATACTGCATCGGAATTTTTAGAAGGGATTCGTAAGGGTGATATTTCAATGTTGAGTCAGGCGGTTACTTTGGTCGAAAGTTCATTGACTGAGCACCAGATTATTGCTCAGGAAGTGATAGAAAAATGTCTTCCTTATGC
>JBMOHG010000316.1:0-4055 GCA_049317965.1 Paludibacter sp. | reverse complement strand
AGTTTTCCTGTAAGTTTTACTCCAATTATTTTTGGCATTTTTAGCTCCCAAGGCATTCCTGCCATAACATCAACAGCATCAGCACCACCAACTCCAATTGCAATCATTCCCAAACCACCAGCATTCACAGTATGTGAGTCAGTTCCTATCATCATTCCGCCCGGAAATGCATAGTTTTCAAAAACCACTTGATGAATGATTCCTGCACCTGGTTTCCAGAATCCAATACCAAATTTATTTGATACGGCACTCAAAAAATCATAAACTTCACGATTGGTTTCGTTGGCGGTTTTTAAGTCGGCAATTGCTTCAATATGTGCTTGAATTAAGTGATCGCAATGAACTGTAGAAGGTACTGCAACTGTTTTTCGACCCGAATTCAACAATTGCAAAAGTGCCATTTGTGCTGTAGCATCTTGCATTGCAACACGGTCGGGTGCGAAATTAACATAATCAACTGCCCGATTATAATTACTTAATGGTTCGTCTGTAGCCAGATGAGAATATAGAATCTTCTCAGTCAGTGTTAGTGGCCTGTTTAATTTGTTTTTAATTTGTTTTATTTTTTCGGGAAGAATGGCGTAAACACGCTGAATCATTTCTACATCAAAAACCATAAATTTTGTATTTTTAATCAAATTGTAATTATTTCAACTGCAAATATAATAAAAAAAATTCTTTAACTTCATTTTGAATCGTTTTTCATTATTTTTTAAACAAAGATAATGAATAATTGTTCAGTCGAATATACAAAAAAACTAGACATTTAGGCCTGTATTCTTTAACTATATTCAAACAAACGCATTAATATACAAATATATCAATATTTTGGTATAAATATGAGATTCTTTGTTGAGAATATTGTGATGTAAATCAATAATATTACTATCCGATTTGAAGTCCGGTCATTGATAAAGAACCCATTACAAGTTTATCAGTAAAGAATTTGATATCATCAGTTTTATCTTTTAATCCCAGTGTGTACAAAAGAGGTAGAAAATGCTCGGCGGTTGGAATTGCCAATTCAAATGCTCTTCCTTGTTTATTAAAATCAATTAATGATTGATGATTATCATTTAATATCCATTTCTTCATTTGTTCATTCGCCTCTTGTGCCCAATTGAATGCTGCATTTTCATTTTGCCAATCGACCATTCGTAAATTATGAACCAAATTACCACTACCAATTATAAGCACTCCATTTTGTCGGAGAAAAGCCAATTCCTTGGATAGTTCATAATGATATTTGGGTGCTTGATTTTGATTTAAACTCATTTGAACAACTGGAATATTGGCGTCGGGATAAAGGTGTTTTATCACACTCCAGGCTCCATGATCGAGTCCCCAATCCGAATAATCCAATCCAATTTCGGGTTGTTTGATTTGGTTTTTAATTTGAGTGGCCAATTCAGGATTTCCTGCAGCAGGATATTGCACTTCGTAAAGTGAACGCGGGAAACCTCCAAAATCATGAATTGTTTTTGGTTTCGGCATGGCAGTAATTTTTGTACCACGGGTTTCCCAATGAGCTGATATGCAAAGTATTGATGTTGGATTTGGTATTGAAGCAGCAATTTCACTCCAACTTCTAGTGAATTCATTATCTTCAATAGCATTCATTGGATTGCCATGACCAACGAAAAGGACAGGCATTTTATTTGGGTTTTGCATGTTATTGGTTTCGTTTCGTGTTTCACGTTTCGTGTTTCGTGTTTCACGTTTCGTGTTTCACGTTTCGTATTTCGTGTTTGTAATTGTGCTTTGAGTTTCTGTTTTAAGGCAGCCGGTTAGAGTTTTATGCCTGAATGTCAGTCTTCTAAAAATCCAAATTTACCATTATTTAAATCTTCATAAGCCTGAATAATTTCGGCTTTGGTATTCATTACAAATGGGCCATAAGGCACAATAGGTTCGTTTATAGGTTCTCCACTCAAGATTAAAACAATTGAATCTTCATTCGCTTTCAAATGAATTTCGGTACCATCGTGGGCAAAAAGCACAAAATGATCAGTTGCAACTTCCTTTTCATTAAGTATTACACTTCCTTCTATGACTAAAAATCCGGTATTATAATTCTGTGGCAATGAAAATGTAATTTCTGCACTTTTTTTTACCCTTACATTGTACATTTCAATTGCTGTAAATGTTGAGGCTATTCCCTTAATTCCATTAAAATTACCTGCGATAACTTCAACCAAACCTTTATTGTCAGGTAATTGATATTTTCCAAAGTTTTCACGACTTAATGCCTGATATTTTGGGGAAGTCATTTTGAACTTTGCAGGCAAGTTCACCCAAAGCTGCACCATTTGGAACAAGCCACCATTTTCGCTCCACTTTTTTTCGTGATATTCTTTGTGCAAAACACCAGAAGCGGCAGTCATCCATTGTACGTCCCCCTCACCTATCACACCTGCGTTTCCGGCACTATCATGATGGGCAACTTTGCCATAATAAGCAATGGTAACAGTTTCGAAGCCACGATGCGGATGAACTCCCACACCACGAGGAGTTTTTGTTGGTGGAAATTCAATTTTTGAACCATAATCCATTAGGAAAAATGGGCTCATCCGTTCTATTCCAATTGTTCTACTACTGGGAAAAAAATTATGTACTCTAAATCCATCACCTACCATGTGTGGAGCTGGTGGTGAAACTATTTGCTCTATACTTTTTAGTTTGCTCATTGTCATTTGTATTTGTGTGAACAAACAAATTAAATGAGAATTGGTTCAGAACACAGATGTTGAAATATTGGTGAAATCGCTAATGATCCATTTTTACAATCAGGGCTTAATGACTTTCATGGCAACAATCTCGTTTGTAATTGATCGTTTTGCATTAATTATATACACCCCTTTTGATAATGTTGATGTTGGAATTTTACTAATATTTAATGCATGATAAATTTCGAAACCCTTTAAATTATAAAGAGTTGCCTTTTCGACATATTCATTCAGCATAAAATTTTGAGTGATTTCCTCCCAATTTATTTTCATTGGATTTAACTTCACTTCAACAATTTCGGTTGAAGATTTGAACGCATCCAATGCAACCGTAGGTTTCCCCGAAGCATCAAATGCACCCAATGGATATCCTTTCCAATTATTATAACACTGTGGTTCCCAATAAAATACACCTAGTCCTTTGCCGCCTGATATAGATTTTGTTTTAAGAATCAAATCGGTCAAAAAACTTTTGCAAGCATCAGGTTTATCCCAACTCATACCACATTCCACCACCATCACCTCTTTTCCATATCTGCTCACCATATCATTCATGTTTGCCAAGCAATCTTTATTTGCATTTTGCCAGTCATTGACTGTAGTGTACCAACTTGGATACAACGACAATCCAATTACATCCCACTTGCCTCCATTATTTTTAAACCCATCAAATATCCATCGAAAAAGACTGTTTTTATAACCATCCTGAAGATGAACAATCACTTTTGAATTTGGAAAAACAGCTTTAACAGCATCATAACCAGCATTATTTAAAGCCACATAATTGGCCATATTCACTGATGCCTTCCCGTCTTCCCAGAGCATACCGTTTCCGGTTTCGTTGCCTACTTGCACCCATTCAGGAGTAATATTATTATTTTTCAGCAAGGTCAATACTTCTGTTGTATGATTTGCAACTGACAATTTTAAATTAGCAAAACTCAAGTTATTCCATGCAGTTGGTTTAGTTTGGCTTCCCGGATCGGCCCAAACATCGCTATAATGAAAATCAATCATAATGCGCATTCCCAAATTTCTGGCTCTTAATGCTTTCTGCAATAAATCTTGTGAATTGCACCATCCATCCGTGGGATTTACCCAAACCCGCAATCTTACTGAGTTCATTCCCAGACTTTTCAACAATTCCATACATTCCATTTGGGTACCAGTTGATGAATAGAATTTTTTACCTTCTGATTCCATTTGTGTAACCCAACTTACATCCGCACCACCAGCAAATTCATTATTTGAATTTTGGCTATAAAGTAAAGAAAAGTTGAATATGAGAGTGGACAATAATATAAAATACGGCATTTTAGCATTCATTTT
>JBMOHG010000315.1:0-4067 GCA_049317965.1 Paludibacter sp. | reverse complement strand
TCACAAGCCAATAAATTCACTCACGAATCTGAAGAAATCGCATTCGATTTGAAACATCGAAATACGATTAAATTCAATATTTCACGCTACGATACAGCGGTGAGTAAAGGAATGGCGCGTTATAATAATGTAGAAATTGCAAAAAATGAAGCAGCCGCCATCAAACGAGAAGTATTACAAAACTGGGATAAATACCTGATAGAGTTCGAAAATAAGATTAGCAGTAGAGGCGTAAAAGTGCTTTGGGCAAAGGATGCGGCGGAAGCAACTTCTTTTATCGAACAAATTCTGACTGAAAAAGAAGCTAAATTGCTGGTCAAAAGTAAATCGATGACCACAGAAGAAATTGAACTGAACGAAACAGCCGAGAGAATGGGCTGTGAATCAGTTGAGACAGATTTAGGAGAATTTATAGTGCAGGTGGCCGGCGAAAAACCATATCACATTGTAACACCGGCAATGCACAAGTCGAAAGGGGATATTGCAAAACTTTTCAACGAGAAATTTGGAACTCCTATTGACAGCACACCCGAGGAAATGACAGAATATGTGCGTCAGGTGCTTCGAAAAAAATATACAACAGCTCAGGTAGGAGTTACCGGAGCCAACTTTCTGATTGCTGATATTGGTGGCATTTCTGTTACCGAAAATGAAGGAAATGGTTTGATGTCGACAGCGTTTCCAAAGCTTCATATTGTAATTGCCGGAATTGAAAAAATAATCCCCCAAATGAACCAACTTGGACTTTTTTATCCATTGTTGGCAGCACATGGAACAGGTCAACAAATCACAGCTTATAATACAATTTTCACGGGGCCAAGAGTTTCAAATGAAGTGGATGGACCTGAAGAAATGATTGTAATACTGCTTGATAACGGCAGGACAACTCTTTATGAAGACGATGAAGCTTATGAAGCATTGGCTTGTATTCGTTGTGGAGCTTGTCTCAACGCCTGTCCGGTGTACAAAACCATTGGTGGATATACTTACGACACAACTTATAGCGGACCAATTGGCTCTGTTTTAACGCCATTTTTACGTGGATTCAAAGATTTCTCACATCTGAGTTTTGCCTCTACATTATGTGGAAAATGTGTAGAAGTTTGCCCGGTAAAAATACCTTTAACTGACATTTTATTGTCGAATAGGAGGAAAACAGTAGAACAACATCTTCGTCCAAAAGCAGAAGAGCTTGCCATAAAGGGCTTTAAACTAATGAGTTCTAAACGTATTGGTTTTGACATTTTCCCAAGTTTGTTGAAAAACATTGGAACATATCCATTCAACTATGTGGGCTGGGGACCAATGCGAACTATGCCAAAATTTGCAAAGAAATCGTTTTCACAACAATATAAGAAAAAAGGAAACTGATTTAATATTAATTTGAAAATTAGTTAATTTGAAAATTTGAAAATAAAATTAATCCATTTACAATTTTCTTTAAACCAATTATTTTACAATAAAAACAAGAATTAAATAAAATAAAATGAAACAATCTTCACGTATTTCTATTGTATTATTAATGCTGATAATAAGTTTTTCGGCCTGTAAAGAAGACATTTATGTTGATTGGAAAATCAAAAACGAACAATGGTTGGAAAACAATAAAAATCAAACCGGTGTTATAACAACAGCAAGTGGATTACAGTATAAGGTGATTTATCAGGGTTATTATCTTAATCGTAAGCCCAACAAAAACAGTCTTGTGAATGTAAAATACACAGGTAAATTGATTGACGGTTCAACTTTTGATTCATCATCAAGTGCGATTCTTAGTTTATCGCAAGTTGTAGAAGGTTGGAAAGAAGGTATTACCAAAATGAATGGTGGTGGAAATTATATACTTTATATTCCAAGTGCTTTGGGATATGATACTGTTACAACAAATACCAAAATCCCACCACATTCAACATTGATTTTTGATGTAGAATTATTGGATTCTCAAAACTAATCTCCATTCATCACCGAAAGGTTTATACAAAAGCATTATGAAAAAATTCATTGTTTTGATTTTTTGTTTTTATGTCGGTTTTGCAAATGCAGTAGAATATACAGTTCAGACCATTCCAAATCCTATTACCACAGATGCTCATGCTTTTGTGAGTAATCCTGATGGAATATTAAAAGTGGAAACTGTTCAACAAATAAATATTCTACTCGATTCACTAAAAACCCAAACCGGTGCTGAAGTAGCTGTAGTGGCAGTTAATTCTATTGGTTATGCCGATTTAAATACCTTTGCAACAGAGTTATTTACTACCTGGGGAATTGGAAAAGCCAAACAGGACAATGGTTTTTTAGTATTATTTGTACTCGATCAGAAAAAAGTAAAATTTGAAACCGGTTATGGTCTGGAAGGCGTTTTGCCCGATGCAATTTGTAAACGAATTCAAATTCAAACAATGATTCCTGAGTTCAAAACCGGAAATTATGATGCAGGGATGTTATCAGGCATACAGCGTGTTGCATCAACAATCAGAAAAGAACCTGTTGTTGAGGAAGTTATAAAGCCAATAGCTTGGGACGAAATTTTACCAATCGCTATTGGTGCATATATTCTTTTGGCATTATTCACATGGGTTTGGCTAGGCAATTCAATTCAGAAAATCAAAAAAAATCCAAAGTTTGTAAGCAACATGGCTCGCTACAAAGCTATAAAAAGCGAAAAATCAGGCATAATGAGTTTGGTAGCTTTAATGCTTCCTGTTGTAGGGTTTGTTACCATTTTGTTTTTCTCAAAAGCATTATTTTTAGTTTTATTAATTCCAATTCCTTTCACCACTATTCCAGCAAATATTTATGGAAAATTGATGATGCTAAAAATCAGACGTGAGCCAATTCCTTGCACTGTTTGTGATGGAAAAATGCATATTTTAACGGAGAAACAAGAAGATGCACATTTAAAATTGGCACAACAATTTGAAGAAAAGTTACATGCTGTTGATTATGACGTTTTTGTGTGTGATAAATGCGATAATCAAGCGATCTTTACATTAGATAAACCAAGTGCTTATTCTGAATGTCCGAAATGTAAAACGAAAGCATTTATACTGAAAGAAAAACGAACATTGGTGTCTCCAACCTACATTAGCTCAGGTACACAACGCACCACATATCATTGTAAATTTTGTGGTTACGAAGAAAATAACAACGATAATATTCCGCGACTTACCCGAAACACGGGTGCTGTGATTGGTGGTGCTGCGGCAGGTGGTTTATTCAGTGGCAGTGGTGGTTTTGGTGGAGGCGGATTCAGTGGCGGCGGTGGAAGCTTTGGTGGCGGTATGTCAGGCGGTGGCGGTTCCAGCAGTGGGTGGTAACTCCTGTAAAGTTAATTTGAAAATTAGCCAATTTGATAATTTGAAAATAATTCGTTACGTCAAATCAAATTCAACATAATAGTACTATAATTCTTAATTCATAAAACAATAACAAAAACAATTAATTTACTTACAACAATAAATACAAATTCAAAATGAAAAAGAGCAGCATTATTTTAATCTCAGTAGTAGCCGTTTTGGTTCTTGCCTTTTTTTGGGGAATGTCAGGATATAACGGTTTGGTTTCTAAACAAGAAGAAGTAAACAGTCAATGGTCAAATGTTGAAAGTCAATATCAACGTCGTTCGGATTTGATTCCAAATTTAGTAGCAACTGTAAAAGGGTATGCCTCACACGAAAGTTCAACCCTCGAAGGTGTTGTAGCTGCACGTGCGAAAGCAACTCAGGTAACAATCGACCCTGCAAATCTTACTCCTGAAAAACTGCAGGAATATCAGGCAGCACAAGGACAGGTAAGTTCTGCATTGGGAAAATTATTAATGATAACCGAAAATTATCCCGACTTAAAAGCAAATCAAAATTTCCTTGAATTACAAGCTCAATTGGAAGGTACTGAAAACCGTATTTCGGTTGAACGTAACCGCTTCAATGAATTAGCAAAAGCATACAACACGTCTATTCGTCGTTTCCCTACAAATATCCTGGCCGGAATGTTTGGTTTTGACAAAAAACCATATTTTGAAGCAGAAAAAGGAAGTGAAAAAGCACCGGAAGTAAAATTCTAAA
>JBMOHG010000314.1:0-4070 GCA_049317965.1 Paludibacter sp. | reverse complement strand
TTGTTTAATAGAGCTATTAAATAAAACAATTAAATATAAGCATTTTTCAGATAAAAGAATAATTTATTAATAAGTTATCATAAAGCTATTTCCTAAACAACATTTTTAACTAATCACACCAAAACAAATATGAAAGACCAAAAACACCAAACAATTCAGGAAATTGTTAAGATTATTGCTCACGATAGACATCGCACCAATATTCTAAAAAACATTGAACAAAAATCAATTGCATATCTTGTGCAAAGAATTCCATCATGGATAAGTTCTGACATGCTTACTGCCATAGGTTTTTTCGGTAATATCATTATTTTTTTTAGCTTTGTACTTGCTGCTTATGTTCATGTAGCATATTTAATATTGGCTAGTTTGGGTTTTGCAATCAGCTGGTTTGGCGATTCGCTTGATGGTAGAATAGCTTATTACCGAAATATACCACGAAAATGGTATGGTTTATCGCTCGACATTACTATCGATTGGATTGGAATAGTGCTTATGTGTACCGGCTTTATTGTTTATGTAGAAGGAATGTGGAAACTAATAGGTTTTGTTTTTGTAGTATTGTATGGCTGGGAAATGATTTCAACTTTAGTAAGATACAAAATTACCAATAAGTATTCTATCGATTCCGGATTATTTGGACCTACTGAAGTTAGAATAATTATCTCCGGAATTTTAATTTTGGAAGTTTTTCTAAAAGATTCAATACTTGTTTCGGGTACTATTGCGTGTGTTCTTCTATTCATATCGTGTGTAGTAGATACTTTTAAATTATTAAAACTTGCTGATATACAAGACAAAGAAGAATTAGAAAAGAAAAAGTCAAGTGGAATGTGAATTTATGAATGTGACATTTTGCCCCAATAGAATTCGGGATTCAAAGTGAAATGAATCAATGAATTTTGATTATTTAAATACAGCATTAACATCCTAACATAACACTAGACATGTTTGCAAAACTTTTTATTTTCCTAAAAGCTCAGGTATCGGCCATGATAGGTGGGTCCGTTGATTATCTGATAATGATTTTCATAACAGAGTTTTTCCATGTTCATTACACCATAAGTATTGTTATTGGAGGAATAATCGGAGCTATAGTTAATTTCACACTGAATAAAACCTGGTCGTTTAAAACAAAACGAAAGTACAAAAATTCAGGTCGTATTCAGTTTTTAAGGTTTGTACTGGTAGTATTTAACAGTATCACTTTAAAATCTGTTGGAACTTATTTGGTAACTACATTTTTACGGATAGATTATAAAATTAGTCGTCTAATTATTGATTTAATAGTTTCATTAGCATTTAATTATACACTTCAAAAACAATGGGTATTTAAAAAAGTGAAGCTATAGAAAATAATATTTTATAAATACGATTTCGGAATCGTTTTAAATAGTACTTTTAAAATATTAAACAAAAACCCGATATAAAATTTATTACGACAACAAAATGCAATATAAGAACGACCAAAATATGGAACTGCTTATTCTTGAAGTAGCCGAAAGGTTGTTTTTGGAAAATGGCTTTGCATTAACTTCCACAACAAAAATTGCCAAAGAAGCAGGTTGTAATCAGGCTTTGGTTCATTATTATTTTAGAACAAAAGAGAATTTGTTTAATATAATTTTCGAACAGAAATTCAGAAAGTTTTTTCTTAGCATTTTTGAAATGAAAAATTTTGGAGAACTCACATTTTGTGAAAAACTTAAATATATCATTGAATCACATTTTGATCTTTTAAAAAAGAATCCAAAAATACCAGCACTTTTACTCAATGAATTATTAAGAAAACCTGAACAAATAAGGATTTTACGCGAGAAGCTTTTTCCGCTGGCCGAACAATTTTTTTCTGAATTAAACGATGAATTACAAATAGAGATAAAAAATGGGAAAATACGCAATATTAATATTGCAGATTTGATAATCAGCATGGTATCACTTAATATTACCATGTTTGTTATGTTACCTGTTGCTGAAAGCATATTGCAATTGAATGAAATACAAAAGGAAATGATGATACAGCACAGGCGTACAGAAAATGTAGATTTTGTATTACAAAGTTTGAGACCATAAACTACCTAATCCAAAGTATTTAATATAAATGTCAGAATATGAAAAGAATAAGAATGAAACAACAAACTAAGATGTACTTAAAATCTTCTTATGGATTAGGTATTTTCTTACTATTAATGATGTTTCCGATGTTTTGTAATAGTCAAATCCTTACATTGGAAATCTGTCAACAGAAAGCCAAAGCCAATTATCCATTGGTAAAACAGTATGGACTAATTGAACAAACTTCGCAATATAACATTAGTAATGCGAATAAAGGTTATTTGCCACAAGTATCACTTAGCGCGCGCGGAACTTACCAGTCGCAGGTTACAGAACTACCATCAGCATTAAGTTCTCGACTTGGTATTTCATTACCCTCATTGTCGAAAGATCAATATCAGGCAGTAATGGAAGCCAGTCAGTTGATATGGGATGGAGGCGTGATTGAGGCTCAGAAAAAAATCACATCAGTCAGTACAGATGTTGAAAAAAAGAAACTTGAAGTAGATTTATATGCTTTGAATGAACGTGTAGATCAATTATTTTTTGGCATTTTGCTTATCAATGAACAGGTTAAGCAAACCGAAATACTGGAAAACGAATTACTCACCAATTATAACCGGATAAGTGCTTTGAAACAAAATGGTTTGGCCAATCAATCAGATTTAGATGCAATAAAAGTGGAACAAATTAATGTTTCGCAGCGAAAATCTGAGTTGAAAAGTACTCAGAAATCATTTTATATCATGCTTTCAGCTTTTACAGGATTAAGTATTAATGATAAAACGACAATTCAAAAACCAGAAATTGATATTTCAGTATTGAACCAAACAAAAAATAACAGACCGGAATTAGCCCTTTTTGAAGCACAAAGCAAACTTATCGATAGTCAGAAAAATTTATTGAATGCTGGAAATTTACCAAAGATTGGAGCATTTTTGCAAGGTGGTTACGGTAAACCAGGATTGAATATGCTCACCAACGAATTTTCGGCGTTTTATATAGGAGGAATTCGATTAGCATGGAACTTTAGTGGATATTATACTCAAAAAAACAATGTCAATAAGCTGGATATCAATAAAAAAACAGTAGAAGTTCAAAAACAAACTTTTCTTTTTAATACAGATTTGAAAACCAAGCAACAACAAACGGAGATTGAGAAAATACAATCAATATTAACGAGCGATGTTGAAATTATTCGATTGCGCGAGAATATTAAAAATGCTGCAACTGCAAAAGTTGACAATGGTACGCTCACTGTTTCCGATTTAATACGAGAAATAAATGCTGAAAGTCAGGCACGTCAATTGAAATCGCTCCACGAAATTCAGCTTCTAATGTCAATATACCAACTTAAAAACAACACAAATTATTGACGAACTTTCATTCTGAAATAACTATCAAAAAAGAAATTATATGAAAACTAACATTAAACATTTTATTATTAAATCAGAACTCATTTTAATGGGTTTGGGAATATTTATAATTTTTACATCTTGTGGAAAATCAAATGAAGAGGAAGATGCCGCAGGAACTTTTGAAGCAACCGAAGTTATTGTGTCATCGGAAGCAGCCGGAAAGATTCTTTCATTCGATATTGAAGAAGGACAATTATTAACCGAAAATCAATTGGTTGGCGCTATTGATAGCACTCAACTTTTCTTACGTAAGCAACAGATTTTGAGTAGTAAAAAATCAATTCAAAGTCGCAGACCGGATGTAAAAAAACAGATTGCTGTACTTGAACAACAAATTTCAACAGCAAGAACCGAACGTAAACGTGTTGAAAACCTTTTGAAGGCTAACGCATCAACTCAAAAGCAATTGGACGATATTAACGCACAGATTGCTGTCCTTGAAAAGCAACTCGATGCCCAAAAAACAACTTTAGAAACTGCAAATGAAGGGATTACTGAAGACACTGAAGGAATAAATATTCAAGTTCAGCAAGTTTCAGATCAACTAAAAAAATGCAAAATTTCGAGTCCGATTGCTGGAACTGTTTTGATAAAATA
>JBMOHG010000313.1:0-4096 GCA_049317965.1 Paludibacter sp. | reverse complement strand
GCCGGACTTTCGGTTCTCGGAATTTGCAACGATTTTTTGGCTGCTCCTTTTAATAAATTTGACGAAGAACACAAAGATAAAATTCGTCAGGCAATCAAAAATCTCGATTTGTAATCTCTTGTCTTTAATCTTAGCTCTTGATTCTAAAATCTATAAAATGAAAAATCCGAAATTATACCCCTGGCTCGTTGTTGCCATGCTGTGGTTTGTAGCGCTGCTCAATTACCTCGACCGTCAGATGCTTTCCACCATGAAACCATCCATGATGATTGATATAGC
Organism: Paludibacter sp.; assembly: GCA_049317965.1. Classification (GTDB taxonomy): domain Bacteria; phylum Bacteroidota; class Bacteroidia; order Bacteroidales; family Paludibacteraceae; genus Paludibacter. The sequence continues at coordinate 3,817 of JBMOHG010000313.1, read as the reverse complement.
AGAATTGGTTTCGGCACAAAACTTTGGTCGGTTGATGGCAATTTTTCTGTGGATTTATGCTTTTATGAGCCCAATTTCGGGAATTATCGCCGATCGACTGAACCGCAAATGGATGATTGTGGGCAGCTTGTTTGTTTGGTCGGGTGTAACATTACTCATGGGATATGCAAAAACCTTTGATGAACTTTATTGGCTTCGTGCCATTATGGGAGTAAGTGAGGCATTTTATATTCCTGCCGGTTTGTCGCTGATTGCCGATTATCACGATGGAAAAACCCGTTCATTGGCTATTGGAATTCATACTACAGGGATTTATCTCGGTCAGGCATTGGGTGGTTTTGGAGCTACAGTTGCCAGTAATTTTTCATGGCAATCTACTTTTCACGGTTTCGGTTTGATGGGAATTTGCTATAGCCTTGTATTGATATTATTTTTAAAGGAAAAGAAGGGTTACATTATAGATAAAACGGAGAAAAAATCTATTTTAAAAGAACTTTCTACTTCGTTCAAAGGGCTGGGTATGTTACTTGGAAATATCTCTTTTTGGGTAATTTTGTTTTACTTTTCTGCTCCTAGTCTACCGGGTTGGGCTACAAAAAACTGGCTTCCTACTTTGCTTTCCGATGCACTTCAGTTGGATATGGCTCAGGCCGGACCAATAGCCACTATCACCATGGCAATGGCTTCATTTGCAGGTGTGCTTATTGGTGGCGTGCTTTCTGACAAATGGGTGCAGAAGCATCTGAAAGGGCGAATCTACACCGGTGTTATTGGGTTATCGTTAACTATTCCTGCTTTAGTATTGCTTGGTTACGGGCATAGTTTCCCAACAATTTTGGGTGGAGCACTTTGTTTCGGACTTGGCTTTGGAATTTTCGATGTAAACAATATGCCAATTCTTTGTCAATTCGTTTCGCCGCGTTATCGTGCTACAGGTTATGGATTAATGAATCTTGCCGGAATTGCTGCAGGTGCAACCATTACCAATTTCTTAGGAAAATCTGCAGATGCTGGCCATTTAGCCAGCGATTTTGCAGTGTTGGGAATTGTGGTCGTTATTGCTATTGTGTTGCAATTAACCACTTTGAAGCCTACAACAGTGAATATGACAGAATGATTTTTTTCTAATGTTGAATATGGTTTATTTTCAATAGTACTGTACAGAAATCAAAAAACAGTACCCTGTTTTATTGAAAATCAACAATATTATGGTCCTTCAACTGACCACATGAAATACTGCATTTCAATATCATTTAAAAATATTGATATAAAAAAAGCTGCTTCATATCCGAAACAGCTTTTCCTATGAAATATTTCTTTAAACTATAAACTTGTTCCAAAAACCACATAAATTAAAGCTGCCAAAGCTGCACTTACCGGTATGGTCAAAATCCATGCTACCAATAAACTACGAGTTACACCCCAACGCACGGCTGACAATCTTTTTACTGATCCTACTCCAATAATTGCACCGGTTATGGTGTGAGTTGTACTTACAGGAATTTTCAGGATTTCAGTCAAGTACAAAGTTAAAGCACCAGCAGTTTCAGCAGCAACACCTTCAAGTGGTGTGACTTTAGTAATACGTGAGCCCATTGTTTTGATAATTCTCCAACCACCCGACATTGTTCCTAATGAAATAACACCGAAACAAGCAAAAGCAACCCAGTCAGGCAAATCTTTTATGGAATCAATTCCCATATCAACGCCCTGTGTCTTGGCAGCTATCATGGCAGCAGCTATAATTCCCATTACTTTTTGCGAATCATTCAATCCGTGTCCGATACTGAATAAGCCGGAAGAAACAAGTTGTAATCTTTTGAACCAAAGATTGGCTTTATGAGGATTCACTCTTTTGAAAATATATAATATCAAAATAGTAAGCAGGGAAGATACCATCATACCAATAAGGGGAGCTAAAACTATAAACGAAGCAATTTTGATAATTACATCCGCTTTAATAGATTCAAAACCAGCTGTCGTATAGCCGCTTGCAATAATAGTACTCATTATGGCTGCACCGGCAAACCCACCAATTAGGGTGTGAGACGAAGAAGAAGGAATACCTAACCACCAAGTAGCCAGATTCCATAAAATAGCCGCTACAATCCCTGAGAAAATAACCGGTAACGTTATAAATTCGGCAATTACCGCCTTAGAAACCGTGTTGGCAATACCAAATTCCCCAATTACATATTTTGCAATAAAAAAGGCTACGAAGTTAAAGAAAGCTGCCCATAATACAGCTTTAAATGGTGTTAGTACTTTGGTGGACACGATTGTAGCTATGGAATTTGCGGCATCGTGAAAACCATTTATGTAATCGAACACCAGCGCAAGTGCGATAATGGTTATTAAAAGCGTTAATGGAGTCATTTTTTGTGAATGTTAAGTATTTGAATTCATCTTTTTCAGTTTCAATTCTTGAAGAATTAGTAATTGAAACAGTGAATCTAATTATTAATTTTGCATTATTAATTAATCGTTATGCGTACTTAACAATAATCGTTTTGATAATTTTGCCAACATATTCGGCTGCATCAGTTGCTTTTTCAAGCTCATACATTATTTCTTTCAATTTAATGATTTCTACTGCGTCTTTTTCATTTTCAAACAATTGAATCAAAAAGTTCTCATAAACGTCATCAGCCTTGTTTTCAATGTTATGTAATTCGACACAATACTCTTTAATTTTTTTAGAGTTTTTCTTCATTACATTCAATTCGTCAACTGCTTTGCCAATACAAACTGCACCTTCTTTAATCAATAGTGCAAGATCAATCGCCTCTTTTGGTAATTGCTTTGGGTTATAAAGCACAATTCTTTTGGCACAACTGTTTATATAATCCGTCACATCGTCCAGTCTGTCAGCTAAATGATGAATATCTTCACGATCGAAAGGTGTGATAAAGGTAGAATTTAACTCATCAAATATTATTACTGACAAGGCATCACCTTTCTTTTCTTGTTCTTTGATTTTTTTATAATACTCAACAGCAGATTCATGATCACCTTTTTGAACACATTCAATTATTAAGTCGGATGCTACCAAGATAACATCTGCCATTTCTTTAAGAATTGGGAAAAATTTTGGTTCTTTTGGTACGAATTTGTCGAAAAAATTGTTCATGATAATTTTGATTTTTGATAATTATAAATAGTTTTCTTGTACATAATTGTTTTTTAGGAATTTTCAAGAAAAATCCTTTAATCTTCTTTTGAATTCGACTGCAAATGTACAAAATCTACATTATTAAATTTGCATATTTCATACAAATGTAACATAAATGTAACATGTATATAATAATCTATATTTAAAGAAGATAGATCGTCGACCAAAGGTTGTGTTTCACAAATATATCATTTTATTAGAACAAATTGTAAATAATTACACAGAACTTTAGCTCAACAGCTTAGTTCAAACGGACAATTTAACAAAACAATAGTCATAGTATTTTTGATAATCAATTATTTTCGTAATTAGATAAAAAAAAAGAGGGAAAAATTTTTTTTGAAATGGAAATTGTTATACTTTTGCAGCACTAATTAGTACTAACAAAAAAATAAAGAAAATGGCTTACGTTATTTCAGAAGATTGTATTGCTTGCGGCTCATGTATCAGCGAATGTCCTGTTGACGCAATTGCGGAAGGTGATATCTATGTAATTGACGCTGATGTCTGCACAGATTGTGGCACTTGCGCCGATGTTTGTCCTTCAGAAGCAATCAGTCCGGCATAATTGACATCTCAAAATTGATAAAAGACCTATTCGTTAATCGAATAGGTCTTTTTTTATTTCAAACTTTCAAAACTGAC
>JBMOHG010000312.1:0-4187 GCA_049317965.1 Paludibacter sp. | reverse complement strand
GGTACTTTTTCTCAGCATTCGCGTGATGAATACAAAACGATGATTGAAATGAATGGTGGTAAAAATGTAGGAAGTGTTTCAGCAAAAACAACTTTTATTCTGGCTGGTGAAAATATGGGACCAGAAAAACTTAAAAAAGCGGAGAAGTTAGGTGTAAAGCTGGTTGATGAGGCTACTTTTTTATCCATGATAAATGGAGAAGTCAATGTAAAAGTTTCAACCGGGTTGTTATTTTAAGTTATTACTGGTTGAATTTTAAAATGCAGTTTTAAAAACAAACAATTATGTTAAATAATTTCAAAAACTATTTGTTTCAGAAGCGTGCTAGGAAATTTCTTAGTAAAATACCACGTGAACGTCGTTTTGCAAGTTATGAAAAAGCAAAAAACGTGTTGATTTTATTCGAAAGTGATTATTCGGAAAAAAATCCATTGGTTCGTAAAATGCTCAAAACATTGAAACAAGATGGTAAAAAAGTTTCCGCTTGGGGCTTTATTGATAAAAAAGTTATTACAACCTCTATTCTTCCCGATTTTAGGGTGCTAAACTATAAGCAAACCGACTTGTCCGAAAGACCGGATGCTGCATTTATTCGAGAATTGGAAGGTTTAGAGTTCGATTTAATGATTGATTTGTCGTTAAAACCCATTTTGCCACTACAATATCTGGCGGTGCATGCCAATGCTTCGTGCAAAGCCGGAATTCTCAGATCCGACCTCCCCATCTACGATTTTATTCTTGATGTTGAAAGCGTTTTGACCTCTGATGAATTTGTTGAAGAATCGATGGACGAGAAATACCTTTTCAATCAGATAATTTTTTATCTCAAAAGCATACAAACAAAAGATTAAAACAGTACTTTTGCAAAAAATATGTATTATTTCTACAGATGATTAACAATAAACTGACAGGAATGGGCGTAGCGCTCATTACACCCTTTAAAAGTGACGAATCAATAGATTACGATGCCTTGGCTCGTTTGGTAGAGCATCAAATTAAAAGTGGAACAGATTACCTGGTGGTTTGCGGTACTACTGCCGAAACACCCACGCTTACTGAGCAGGAAAAGGAAACAGTAACACAATTTGTTGTGAAATGTGCCGCAGGTCGATTGCCAATAGTGCTTGGCGTTGGTGGTAACAATACAAAAGCAGTTGTCGAAAAACTCAGCTCTAATGATTTTCGGGGAATTGATGCCATTTTGTCCGTAACGCCATATTACAATAAACCGTCTCAGGAAGGTCTATATCAACATTATGCAGCCATTGCCAAAGCATCTCCACTGCCTGTGATTCTTTACAATGTGCCCGGAAGGACTGGCGTAAATATGTTTGCAGAAACTACATTACGATTGGCAAAAGAGTTTTCGAATATCTGCGCTATCAAAGAAGCCTCAGGAAATTTTAGCCAGATTGATGATATTATTAAGAATAAACCAGATGATTTTATGGTTATTTCGGGTGACGATGGAATTACTTTTCCGTTGATTACACTTGGAGCTGTGGGTGTAATTTCGGTTATTGGCAATGCTTTCCCAAAAGAATTCAGCCGTATGGTTCGCCTTGCGCTTCAGGGCGATTATAAAAGTGCACGCCAAATCCATCATCATTTTAACGAACTAATCGAATTGCTTTTTGTAGAAGGAAATCCGGCAGGTGTAAAAAGTATGTTAGCGGTAATGGGTTTTATCGACAATACCTTGCGCTTACCACTAGTGCCCAATACAATTAAAACTTATGAGAAAATTCGACTTGTTCTCAATGAGTTGAATATTAAATGCTAGTACAAAGTTAATTTGAAAATATGCTAATTTGTCCGTCAGCTGACGGATGAAAATGCTATTTAGCAATGATTTACATGAAACTCAGCATAACAAAGATATTATTACACTATTGCAATTTATATTTCCGAAAATAATTATTTCGTTATGAAAACTACCAGAAAAAGTTCTTCGAAAAAGAAATCGAATAAAAAATTTACCTTCAAGAAGTTTCTGTTTTTACTGTTTTTTGGGTTAATTGCAGGAGTTGTTGGTTTTCTTTTATTACCATCTAATTATTATGTTCACAAGGCTTTACTGCATCAAATGCCAAAAATTGACCAATATACAATTTTTGAAAACAGAACTGTTAAAGCCAATAATCCTCAACCTTGGGAATATGCTGACGATGCAGATGAAAAGCAAATTGCACCCGGATATGATGAAGACTTTGCAAAATATGAAACTGTAGCTTTTGTTGTTATACAGCACAATAAAGTAATATTGGAACAATACTGGAATAATTATACTCCATTAAGTTATAGTAATTCATTTTCGATGTCGAAAAGTATTATTTCGCTTTTGGTAGGTTGTGCTATTACAGATGGTTATATAAAAAGTGTAGATCAACCCGTGAATGATTTTTTACCCGAATGGACTTCGTTCGATGGAAAAAATCTTACTATTAAAGATTTACTAACCATGAGTGCCGGCGTAGAATGGGACGAGTCACACAGTTCGCTTTTCTCGAAAACAACCGAAGCATATTATGGCAAAGACTTATGGAAATTAGCGCTTACCGAAAAGCTAATTGAAAAACCCGGTGTACGTTTCAATTATCAAAGTGGTGTAACGCAAATGCTTGCATTTTTACTTCAAAAAGCAACAGGAAAAAATATTTCGACTTATGCATCCGAAAAAATTTGGACACCAATTCAAGCGGAAGAAGATGCACTTTGGTCGCTCGACAAAAAAAATGGCATGGAAAAAGCGTATTGCTGTTTCAATACCAACGCCCGTGATTTCGCCCGATTAGGTCAATTGGTATTGAACAAGGGCGAATGGGATGGCGTGCAAGTTGTAGATTCTGCATATATTCGTCAAGCAACTTCACCTGCTACATGGCTGGAATACACGCCAAAACTACTTGATGGAATCACCCTTGCACCAAATTCTAAACCATGTACTTTCTATGGTTATCAGTTCTGGCTGCTCGATTATAAAGGACTTAAAATTTCGTATATGCGTGGAATTTTGGGACAATATATAATTATTATTCCCGAACTGGATGCTGTAATTGTTCGCCTTGGAAAAAAACGAGATAAGGAGTATAATTTTGAACAAAATTATCCAAAAGATTTGGATATTTGGATTGAATCGGGAATGGAAGTGATAAATAGATAATTACAAAATTACAACCATTTAGTAATTGATATATAATTGTTCATACCACTTTTCAATTATTATAATGGATATTTTTCAAGCAGTTGTTTTCGAATGTTTTACTGCCCTATTTCTTTTATCAAACGATTCGCTGTACGATAATTTTCGTTTTTTAAAGAATTCATGTAGTGCTTTTTCTTCTTCAACTGTTAATGATCCTTGACCACCTATAAAATCTACATCTAAATTGTTTTTTATTGATTTCATCTTATTTATGTTGAAAGTATTTGTTGATAAGTTTAAGAGCAGCATTGGTTTCAATTATCATTACTCGCCCACCAAAATGAAATGCTCCCAGTGTTTTTTCATAATGTTCCACCAATTGTGTTTTTGAAATGAACGAAACATTGCCTTAGTGACCACGCTGAAATGAAAGTTTACAGGCATAAGCCACCAAATTGCCAGGAACACCTGAGTATACTTTTGATTTCCCTTTATTGAAAGGTGCACTTTCGACTAAATGAATAAATACATGGTCAAATTTCACTTCCAAACTTATAAGTCCTTGAATAATATGTGAATTGTTTACAATAGTTAGTTTATAAACATCACGTACAGGTTCTTTAAATTCATCACGCCAATTAAAAAGCCAACTATCTTTTTTACTCACAGTTTTTAAATCATAAGTGTTAAGCACAGAAACTTCAGTGGCGAAACTGTCACCCGTAATAACATTTTCTATTGAGTTGGTTAACTTGTCAATAATAAAATCAAGTCCTATTTCTGATTTTGTTTTCACTCAGCAAATATACGAATAATTTTTGTACGATTCGTGAAATTATTATTTTTCAAAGGGATTACATAAACATTTTTTCAGTGTTGCCAATTCCGAATTGGTCTGATTTTTTCTATTGTCAGAGTTGGAGCTCAATAATCCCCTAAATAATTTCGGCTGAAATTCAATTATGAAATTCAGCCGATTACTTTTGAACAGGCAAGTTTGTAACTCGCTTTTAGCATCAAGTTGCGGGTACACTACTCCAAA
>JBMOHG010000311.1:0-4205 GCA_049317965.1 Paludibacter sp. | reverse complement strand
CCATTAGAACAATCAAAACCTTGGGATACAAATGGAATTGACGGTGTTCATCGCTTCTTGAAACGCTTATGGTCATTATTTTATAAAGATGGAAACTTTATTGTAAATAATGAAAATCCAAGTGCTGAAGAATTGAAAATTCTGCATAAAACAATCAAAAAAATCACTTTCGATATTGAAAATTTCTCATATAACACCTCGGTTTCGGCCTTTATGATTTGTGTAAATGAGCTTTTTGCTTTAAAATGCAGTAAAAAAGAAATTTTAGAACCTTTAGTAATTTTGTTGGCTCCTTTTGCACCACATGTAGCCGAAGAATTATATCAGGTATTGGGTAACAATGAAAGTGTTTGCGATGCCACTTTTCCAATTTGCATTGAAGACTATTTGAAAGAAACAGCAATAAAATATCCAATCTCATTCAACGGAAAAGTGCGCTTTATGATTGAACTTCCAGCGGATATGGGTAAAGATGAAGTTGAAAAAATTGCAATGGCTAATGAGCAAACAATTAAACAATTAGATGGCGCAACTCCTAAAAAAGTTATAGTTGTTCAAGGGAAAATTGTAAATATCGTAATTTAATGAAGCTGCCCCCGAGTCCCTAAAAATGAATTATTGAAGGGAAATTATAATTCTAATATTGATTGTTATGAACTATTTATATGAAAATTGATAAAGTGAATTCAAATAGCAAGAAAAACTCAGTTCCACTTCAGGAAAATGCTGTAAATCCGCATTTAGGAGTTAAGGGAAGTGTTAAGAAAATAACAAAACAAACCTGGATTGACATCCGTGAGTACGTTTTTATTGCCTTTGGACTTTTACTTTACGCTAGTGCCTGGAAAGCTTTTTTGCTGCCTCATCAAATTACCGGTGGTGGTGTAACGGGTGTTGGTGCATTGGTTTATTATGCTTCGGGAATTCCAATTTCATTGACATTTTTCACAATTAATGCCGTTCTACTTCTGATAGCTATTAAAACTGTTGGTTTGAAATTTAGTCTGAGAACAATATATGGGGTAGGAGTTCTTACATTTTTCTTTTCTATTTTACCACAAGCAACTACTGGCACCTTCGTAGGTGTCGACGATAATTTTATGGCCTGTGTTATTGGTGGTTTGCTGTCGGGTGTTGGTATCGGTATCGTATTCCTATCCAATGGAAGTTCGGGTGGTACCGATATAATTGCCAAAGTTGTAAATAAATATAGAAATATCACACTTGGTCGAATTCTCCTTTATTGCGATGTTTTGATTATTTGTTCTTCTTATTTTCTGAAAATCGGTAGTATTGAACGTATTGTATATGGTTTGACAGCAATGGCAATTACAACTATTGCTGTTGATATGGTTATAAATGGTGTTCGTCAATCTGTTCAGTTTTTTATTTTTTCGAAAGAATATGAGTTGATATCAACCCGAATAAATGAAGATGTGCATCGTGGAGTAACTGTTCTGGACGGAATGGGTTGGTATTCAAAAGAACCGGTGAAAGTTGTAACAGTTGTTGCCAGAAAAAATGAATCTATTAAGATTTTTAGAATTGTAAAGGAAATTGATCCAAATGCATTTATCTCTCAATCTTCAGTTATTGGGGTTTATGGCGAAGGTTTTGATGTGATTAAAGGCAAATAATTTCTTAATTTATAACTGCTTTCGTTTTATGGGTGATGATTTAAAGAAAAAAATGGTGGGTGCACTTACCTGGAGCACTATCGACAGATTTGGACAACAAGCTGTACAGTTTGTAATTGGAATCATACTAGCACGATTAATTTCTATTGCAGATTTTGGATTGATAGGAATGGTAATGGTTTTTTCTGCATTATCATTTGTCCTTGTCGAAAGTGGATTTGGTCTTGCACTTGTACGAAAACAAGATGCAACAGAAACCGACTTCAATACCATTTTTTATTTTAATATTTTCACCTCCGTTTTACTGTATTGTATTCTGTTTTTTTCTATTCCTGCAATTTCAGTTTTTTTCAAACAACCACAACTTATTTTTATTGGTAGAGTTATTTTTCTTGCAATATTATTCAATGCACTTTATTTGGTTCCATTTGTAAAATTAGGTAAAGCTATGGATTATAAAACTATAGCAAAAGTAAATCTAATCTCAACAGCATTAAGTGGAATTTGTGGAGTAGCATTAGCAGTTATGAATTTTGGTGTTTGGGCATTGGTAGCACAACAGGTTTTATATCATTTTTTCCGAATGATAACGTTTTATTCTTTTGTAAAATGGAAACCAAAACTACTTTTTTCATTCGAAGTAATAAGAAATTTCTGGAGTTTTAGCATTCATTTATTGGGCACTTCAATTTTAAATGTGTTATTTAATAATTTGTATGTACTAATTATTGGAAAATACTATCAAAAAAATGAAGTGGGTTTGTATACGCAAGCAAATAAACTAAGTGAGACTTTTAATTTTAGTTTTCAGGCAATATTATTAGGAAGTACTTATTCTTTATTTAGCCAAATTCAAAACGATGAAGAACGTTTTAGAAGGGTTTTCAGAGAATTAGCTCAAAAAACCTCAATAATAACATTTCCAATTATGTTGGTTTTAATTGCGGTGGCTTATCCTTTTATTTTTGTTTTACTTTCCGAAAAATGGATTCCGGCAGTTCCATTTTTTCAATTTCTTTGTCTTGCCTCACTATTCGGACCACTTTATACATTGAATATTAGTGCTTTGAATTCAAGAGGACAATCAAAAATAACTTTTCGTATTGAAATAATAAAGAAATGTCTGATTCTACTTTCAGTTGTAATTTGTTTTAATTTTGGAATTTTTCCAATGCTTTGGGGCTATGCATTGGCAACTTTTATAGCTTATCTGATTTCTATTATATACTTAAAATCAAACCTAACGCATTACATAAAACATCAAATATCCGATTTTTCAGGTTCTATTGGTGTTGGTGTATTAATTGCTATCTGCGACTTCGGACTTTCATTTCTAATTCAAAATAATCACTTTCTTTTGGGAGCTCAGGTTTTGTTATCTGCAGTTCTGTATTTTTTCTGTATTAAATTGTTTTACAATGAATTATATGTAAAAACATTTCAATTTATAAACGAGAAAGTTCCGTTTTTTAAAAAATAAACACAAGTCAATTAGTTTTTTTTCAAAATTAGATCTTGAAGCAATTTTTCAATTTTTTCCTCACGTAAGCTGAGGGTAAATAATTCTAAAACCCTTTCTCTGGCTGCTTTTCCTGTATTCATTTTTAATGCATCTAAAATGCATTTTTCTATCACTTCCACTTTTCTTTCCTTAGCAACAACACCAGTTTCACCAATCGCATCAGGTATTCCATTCACATTCGAACCAACGGGAATACATTCCAATAACATCGACTCGCTAAGGGTATTTGGCATTCCCTCTGTTATTGAAGCCTGTACAAATACTTTTGCCTCATTGTATTTTTGATTTAGAATGTTTTGTGGACAAAATGAAGGGATTATTTCTAAATTTGAAATTTTGGAAACTTGATAATTTTCTTCAGTCCACTGGATATAATTAGGATTTAATCCAATTAATACAAAGTCAATATCCTTGTTTCGGGCAGCAACCTGAATAAACATATCAAATCCTTTGTTGTAGAAATCACCGGTATGACTCATTGTTCCAACAGTTAGCACCAGGTTCTCTTTTTTCAAAATACTTTCATCTCGTTTGAACCGATCAGTATCAATACCGTTATAAATTATTTCTGTTTTGGTGTTTAAATTTTTCACATAATGTTTAATTCCATCAATATGTGGGTTTTGTTGGTTGTAATAATGATTTTCGTGGTAAATCAGCGATTTATGATTAGCAATAATCAAACTTGTATTTTTCAAGGCAAATTTTACACATAATCCTCTGATTTTTTTTCGATATACGCCTTTTTTTAGTTCAGGATAGCAAACTGCCTCTTGTCCACCAATAAATATTATAGATTTTTTACCTGTAATTTTACCAACTAAAGCCATTATTGCTGAATGATAATCGGCAAACCATGAAACAAATACAATATTTTTTCGAAATGAGTTCAGTAATAAAAAAAAGAATAGTTCAATCAATTTGGAACCAAAAATTGCCTTATTTTTATCTTGACTCATTAAAAAAGGCTTCACGTCATATTTTTTTTCTAATACTTGTTGATCGCCACGAATGAAAGAAGAATTTGCGGGTTTAATATAGATAAT
>JBMOHG010000310.1:0-4206 GCA_049317965.1 Paludibacter sp. | reverse complement strand
ACAAAGTTTGGTTATTGGAGCGCACGGCTCAAAAAGTTTAATAGTATATTTAATATAAAAATCAAAATTAAAAATAAAATTATGAGTGTAGATCAGTACAAAAAAGAGGTTGGAATGATGAACCTTGAAAATTTAATTGCCTCGCGTGAAGGTATTTCAACCGTTTCGTTTCCCATTCCGGAAAAAGAATTATTAAGTCGCTTCGAACAACTTTATACAGGTGCAGTAAATGATGTGTTGCGCGAATTTTGTCTGTTGGAACAAGCCTTACCGGGCAGAGTAAAATCTTTGCGCGAATATCAAACCGTTGCTGGATTTGCTTTTACCGTAAAAAGTGCTCCGAATGTAAAAATTCAAGGAGAAATGGAATTTCGTGTGCAAATGTTGGACGCTATGCAGGAAGATCATTTTGTGGTTTGGGATACCAGCAGGGATGAAAAAGCAACACTTTGGGGTGGCGTAATGACCGCAACGGCTAAAGGTAAAAAACTCAAAGCTGCTTGTATCGATGGTGGAATCCGCGACACACACCAGATTCTGGAAGCAGACTTTCCGTTGTTTTACGAATATCGTATTTCAAACGGTAGCTTAGGACGTTGTTTGATTACACATTATCAAATTCCAATTAAAATTGGTGATACTACCATAAAACCGGGCGATGTAGTGCTGGGCGATGTGGATGGTGTATTGGTTGTGCCTCGCGATATTGCCTACGAAGTTTTAATTAGAGCTGAGGAAATCAAAGAAAACGAAAAAGTAATTTTTGGATGGGTGCACGAAGGTAAATCCATTCAGGAAATTACCAAAGAAGGAGGATACTTTTAATTTTAAATCAGAAAAGAAATGAAATTCAAACAGCATTTTATTACTTGCATTATTTTAATCTTTTTTACTGCTAAAAGTTTTGCAGGTAATTCGATAACTGAATTAATACTTCAACCTGGAGAAAAAGTTTGGGCCGGTGTCATCAATGATGGTCATCTGATGCCTTTTTCAAAGGATTATAGTATGGATTTGTTTGGTGAAAATAAAACCAATCAGACCCAACCACTTTTGTTAACCAGTAAAGGACAATTTGTGTGGAGCGAAGAGCCTTTTCAGTTTGAAGTAACCAATTCAAAAGTAATTATAACCGACAAGTTTAAAAAAGTTCAAACCGGCCAACACGGAACAACGTTGGCTGAAGTTCAACGCTTTGTTTCGAATAAATATTTTCACGCAAGTGGTTCTATGCCTGATAGTTTGCTGATTACTGCTCCTCAGTACAATACATGGATTGAACTGAACTATCACCACAATCAGGCAGACATTTTGAAATATGCACATGCCATTATTGATAATGGAATGCCTCCTGGGGTGTTTATGATAGACGATACTTGGCAGGAAGATTACGGATTGTGGGATTTCCATCCGGGGCGTTTCCCAAATCCTAAAAAAATGATTGATGAACTTCATTCGCTTGGATTCAAAGTCATGCTTTGGGTTTGTCCGTTTGTAAGTGCCGACCAAAAACTCATTTATTATCACTTGAAAGATCGGAAAGCGTTTTTGTTGGAAAAGAAAAACGAAAAATCAACATGGGAAAATTCAACCCAACCACTTATGGTGGAATGGTGGAACGGTGTGTCGGCTGAATTGGACTTTTCTAATCCAGAAGGTGTGAAATGGTTTAACGACCAATTGGACCGATTGGTTAAGGATTACAAAATTGACGGATTTAAGTTTGATGCTGCCGATTTTCCACACTATCCACAAAATGCATTGAGCAAAGTGAGCCTTACACCCAATGCCCAATCGGAACTTTATACTCAATTCGGACTTCGCTTTCCATTTAATGAGTATCGTGCTTGTTGGAAAATGGGTGGACAACCTTTGGCACAGCGTTTATTGGATAAAAATCACACGTGGGAAGACCTTCGAATTTTAATACCTCAAATCATTGTTCAGGGACTTTCGGGTTATACTTTTTGTTGTCCCGATATGATTGGAGGTGGCATGTTAAGTTCTTTTGAAAATGGAGCTAAAATTGATCAGGACTTAATCGTGCGTTCAGCTCAATGTCAGGCATTAATGCCCATGATGCAATTTTCAGTTGCTCCGTGGCGGGTATTAGATAGTATCCATTTTCAAGCAGTGAAGAACACAGTAAAATTAAGAGAAAAATTTACCCCATATATCATGAAATTGGCAAAAGAATCAGCAATAAATGGTGAGCCGATTGTGAAAAACATGGAATTTGTGTTTCCGAATCAGGGCTTCGAAAGTATTGCTGACCAATTTATGTTGGGCGATAAACTATTGGTTGCACCGATGTTAGAAAACACTGCTACTAGGAAAGTAACATTACCAAAAGGCAAGTGGAAATCAGATGAAGGAAAAATGCTCAACGGAGGTAAAATATACGAAATAAGTGTTTCACTTAATCGTTTACCGTATTTTGAGAAAATTAAGTAAAAATGAAAAATATGAACAGATTAGCATTTAAAATGTATTTGAAGCCTGGTTACGAAGCAGAATATGAAAAACGCCATGCTGCAATTTGGCCTGAGCTACAACAATTACTCAAAGATGCAGGTGTAAGCGATTACTCTGTTTTTTGGGACAAAGAAACAAACTTGCTTTTTGCTGTTCAAAAGGTTGATGGCGATAGCGGATCTCAGGATCTTGGAACAACAGAAATTGTGCAGAAATGGTGGGCTTACATGGCAGATATTATGGATACAAATCCCGATAATTCACCAATTTCAATACCTTTGTCCGAAGTTTTTTATATGGAGTAGATATTTCTGAAATTAAATTGGCTTAACTTTAAAATTATTACAAAATGAGAGATCAAATTAGTTATAAAATTCTGATTCACTTGGCAAGTTTTATTATGCTATTTTTATTTATTGGTTGCAAGGAAACCGAAACACCAGTTGACCCCAATATCTTTACAGGTACAACAAAAGTGATGGTTTACCCGGCATTACCAAATAATCTTTATAAGTCTGATCGTTACGAAGTTAATATTATCGCAAACAAAACTTCCCAATCGTCTTATGTATTTAAAGATCCTATAAGTAGTGTTAATTCCGTTTACGATAGTGGATTTATGAGTTTTAATAATCATTTCACAACCTTTTCGTTTGGTGGAAGTATAGTGGTTGAGATAAAACTCCCACTGCGCACAACTATTACTTCCGTGGTTGTTCGTCCGTTATCCAAAAAAATAACTGCCACATTCAGTGGCAACACCATTTCTATTCCGCTTAAAGAGGCTGCAAACTTTTACGTAGAAATTGATGGGGAGAAACGGAATCCATTGTTTGTTTTTGCCAATCCACTTGAAACAAATATTCCAAATGCATCAGATCCAAATGTAATATATTTTGCTCCTGGAATTCATAGCATTGGTTATTCCGGTGGTCCAATGCAGAGTATCCCCGTGGGGAAAACCATTTATCTCGAAGGAGGTGCTTTTGTAAAAGGTGCTTTCAAAACTACTGGCGAGGCTGGTACAACTACCATTCGGGGTCGTGGTATTTTATCAGGAATCGATATTACCGGAAATTCAGGTTATGGAGGTATGATCGATGTATATCATGGAACTGTAAATGCCGAAGGAATTATTATTGCAACTGCTGCCGCTGGTTATCAAGGAATTATAGCTTACAATAGTGGCTCAAAAGTCAGCAATGTGAAAATGTTGAGTTGGGCTGCAAATTCAGACTGTGGTGTGATTGGTCCAAATTCAACTGTAACAAACTGTTTTATAAAAATCAATGATGATGCCATAAAACCGATTAATTCCGGTCTGGTTTACAAAGATAATATTGTGTGGCAACAGATGACGGGTTCGGTTATTATGCTCGGTTGGAATAGTATTGAGCAAGGTATAAATCCAACTGTATCAGGCCTTGATGTGATTGGTGTAGATAGAGGTTGGAGAACAACTTCGGATGGTACTGTTCAAGCTTTTATGAATCTTAAAAACAGTAACGGTGCAACTTACAAAAACATTTTAATTGAAAATGTCCGCATTGAGGTTAAACCATATATGTTATTTGGCTTAGATATAAAACAAACGGATGCGGGATTTATAAATAATCCTGCTTTTAATCAGGGACTTGGCTCGGTAGATGGAGTTACATTCCGTAATATTTCAGTAACTGGATTACCCGGAAGAATAAGTTATTTCAATGGAAATGGCAATGTAACTTCAGC
>JBMOHG010000309.1:0-4213 GCA_049317965.1 Paludibacter sp. | reverse complement strand
ATATTTAAATAAATAATTATAAACTTGGTCTTAAAGCCCCTTTAGGGGTTTGGGGTTATTAAAAATCAAAAAAATTATGTTACTAACTATTTTATTACAAGCTGCCGCAGCCGCAGGAACAGGTGTTGGTTTAGCTAAATTAGGTGCCGGCTTAGGCGCAGGTCTTGCTGCAATTGGAGCAGGTATGGGTATTGGTAAAATCGGTGGTTCAGCCATGGAAGGTATTGCCCGTCAACCAGAAGCTGGTGGAGATATTCGTATGGCAATGATCATTGCTGCTGCACTTGTTGATGCTGTAGCTCTGTTTGCTATAGTAGTTTGCGGATTTATTCTTTAAAAAGTCGACAGAAAACAGGCGTCAGATTTCTATTGGTGCGTTTATGTAATTGACAGCTCATTTTGTCAATTATTAATTACTAATTGTCAATTATTAATTAAAGAGTTATGGCTTTATTATTGCCCGAATCCGGATTACTTTTCTGGATGTTATTATCGTTTGGAATAGTTGTATTTATTCTTGCGAAATTTGGTTTTCCAATCATTATTAAAATGGTGGAAAGTCGCAAAACTTACATCGATGAATCTTTGCTCATAGCCAAACAGGCTTACGAACAAATGGCAAAAGTAAGAATTGAAGGTGAAGTTATTGTTGAGAAGGCACGACGTGAACAAGTTAGAATTCTTAATGAGGCTACCGAAACCCGTGATTTACTAATTAAAGATGCAAAGGAAAAAGCACAATCGGAAGGTGTAAAAATGATTGCAGATGCAAGGAAACAAATTCTGATTGAAAAGGAAGATGCCATTCGGGATATTCGACGTCAAGTGGCCGAATTATCGGTGGATATTGCTGAAAAAGTACTTCGCGACAAATTGGAAAAGAAGGGTGAGCAAATGAATATGATTAATCGCTTACTTGATGAAATCAACATTTCTAAATCGTAATTTTCGATGAATAACGGACTTATTGCGTCGAGATACGCTACTGCATTGCTTGGTTTTGCCAACAAAAGTGTAATCCAGGAAAAAATCTATTTAGAAGCAAAAGCTGTTGCACAAAGTTATATTCAGTTCAATGAGTTGCGAACAGTTCTTGATAATCCTGTTTTGCCTAATGTTGAAAAACGGAAAATTATTCTGATGGCTGCCGGAAATAATGTGAGTAAATCTTTTGAGCAATTTGTCGATTTATTATTGACAAATAATCGCGAATCGCATTTGCAATCTATTGTTCTGAAATATATTGATTTATATCGTAAGAAGTTTAATATCCATTATGGAAAACTTACTTCAGCAACCGTTGTAGAGGCATCAATTGAAAAGCGATTGACAACCATGATGCAAAAGCAAACCGGCGGAACAGTAGAAATTGAAAAAATTGTAGATCCTGCCATATTGGGCGGTTTTATGTTTGAAGTTGATTTTGTACGAATGGATGCAAGTCTTTCGGGGCAACTTCAACGAATCAAAAATGAATATATTGACCAAAATAAAAGAATTATGTAAATGATTTATTTTTGACAATTATAAAATGAATGATTACCCTTCAGTATATTTTTTTAATTGTTAATTGTAAATGAAAATATAGTAAATTACAAAAAGATGTCTGATAATATAAAGGTAAGCGAAGTTTCCGAAATCCTTCGGATGCAACTTGAAGGAATTGACAATAGTGTTCAATTTGACGAGATTGGTAACGTACTACAAGTTAGCGATGGTGTGGTTCGTATCTATGGTTTGAGAAATGCCGAAGCAAACGAACTTTTGATATTCGAAAACGGTATCAAGGCTATTGTAATGAATCTTGAGGAAGACAATGTAGGTGCTGTTTTATTAGGTCCTTCTAGTCAAATTAAAGAGGGTGATATTGTGAAACGTACCAAACGTGTAGCTTCAATTCAAGTAAACGAATCGATGTTGGGTCGCGTTATTAATCCTCTGGGTGATCCTTTGGATGGAAAAGGTAAAATCAGTGGTGATATGCTCGAAATGCCTTTGGAACGTAAAGCACCCGGAGTAATATTCAGACAACCTGTAAATCAACCATTGCAGACAGGATTAAAAGCTGTGGATGCTATGATTCCGATTGGTCGTGGACAACGTGAGCTGATTATTGGTGATCGTCAAACAGGAAAAACAAGTATTGCAATTGATGCTATAATTAATCAACGTTCTAACTTCGAAGCTGGTGATCCTGTATATTGTATTTATGTTGCTATTGGTCAAAAAGGCTCTACCGTAGCTTCTATCGTTAATACTTTAGAGGAAGCCGGAGCAATGGAATATACAGTTGTGGTAGCTGCTAATGCTGCTGAACCTGCTGCATTACAGTACTTCGCTCCATTTGCTGGTGCAGCAATTGGTGAGTATTTTCGCGATACCGGTCGTCATGCCTTGGTGGTTTATGATGATTTATCGAAACAAGCTGTAGCATATCGCGAGGTTTCTCTGATTCTTCGTCGTCCTTCGGGCCGTGAAGCCTATCCGGGTGATATTTTCTATTTGCATTCACGTTTACTCGAACGTGCAGCTCGTGTTATTTCTCAACCCGAAGTAGCTGTTCAAATGAACGATTTGCCCGAATGTTTGAAAGGTCTGGTAAAAGGCGGAGGTTCACTTACCGCTTTGCCAATTATCGAAACGCAAGCAGGTGATGTTTCAGCCTACATTCCAACCAATGTAATTTCTATTACTGATGGACAGATATTTTTGGATACTGATTTGTTTAATCAGGGAAATCGTCCTGCTATCAATGTTGGTATTTCGGTATCGCGTGTGGGTGGTAACGCTCAGATAAAAGCAATGAAAAAAGTAGCAGGTACTTTGAAAATGGATCAGGCTCAATTCCGTGAATTAGAAGCATTTACTAAGTTTGGTGGTGATATGGATCCTGTTACAGCCATGACCATTGATAAAGGACAAAAGAATACTCGTTTATTGGTACAAGCACTTCACGAGCCTATGTCGGTTGAAAAACAAATTGCAGTGTTGTATTGCGGAACAAATGGTTTGTTGTCAGGCGTTCCGATAGATAAAGTTCAAGCTTTTGAGAAAGAATTCTTGATGGTACTGGAATTATCACATCAATCTGATGTGTTAGATGAACTCAAAAAAGGAGTAATTAATCCTGAGGTTACAACTATTATTGAAAAAGTAGCTGCAGAAGTCGCTAAACGGGTTTCTGTAAATAGTTAATAAGTTAATTAATTGGTTAATTAGTAAGTTTGACGTAAGTAATTGGTGAAAAATAGAAATAGTAAATTGATTAATAGTAAATTAATTTCATGGCTTCATTAAAGGAAATAAAATCACGTATTCAGTCAGTTAAGTCGACTCAGAAGATTACAGCTGCTATGAAGATGGTGTCATCTGCGAAACTCCGCAAGGCTCAAAAAACTATTGAGAATTTTTATCCTTACGAACAAAGACTAAATATATTGTTAAATAACTTTTTAAGTGCCGAAGCCGAAACAACTTCGGTGTTTGCAGAAATTAGAGATGTAAAACGTGTAGCAATTGTTGTGTTTTCATCTAATTCAAGTCTTTGTGGTGGTTTTAATTCTAACGTGACTAAACGATTAGCGCAAACACTGGAACAATATAGGAATTTAGGTCATGAGCATATTTTGGTGTTTCCTGTTGGAAAGAAAATTGCAAAAGCCAGTCATAAAATGGGATTTGAACCACATTCAGATTTTGAGACAATGGCTGACAAACCAAATTATGCATCGGCAGTAAGTTTAGCAGATGATTTAATGCAGTTGTTTCAGAATAAAGATATTGATAAAGTTGAATTAATTTATCATCATTTCAAAGGTAAAAGCTCACAAATATTGACGTCTGAAACTTTTTTGCCAATTCAGCTTACCAAAGCTGCAAAGGGAAATATAGCTCTTGATTATATAGTTGAACCCGACCGAAATACGCTAATAGAAGAACTTATTCCGAAGGTACTACGTTTGAAAATCTACACAGCATTACTCGATTCTAATGCTTCTGAACATGCAGCACGAACAATGGCAATGCAAATAGCTACTGATAACGCTGATGATATTCTACAAGATTTATCACTACTCTACAATAAATCACGACAACAAGCTATTACAAATGAATTGTTGGACATCTTAGGAGGTTCGTTCAAGTAATATATAATTTAAGATAAAATTCAATGCCCAATTGACAATAGTTAGTTGGGTATTTTTTTGTCAATATT
>JBMOHG010000308.1:0-4216 GCA_049317965.1 Paludibacter sp. | reverse complement strand
TCCACCAAGCGAAGTGTTTTCACCTCTAACCCGCTGAATTCGAATGCGTACCGATTGATTTAAAGTAAGAGTTATGTATTTACCTTGTTGATAATTGTTGAAATAATAATTAGGCATCAATATTTTTTTAGTATTCAAATCGAATACTTCGATTATTGAACTTAGATTTTCGCTTTTCCAATCGGTAAAATAGAGCGAAAGTTTGTACTCTTTCTGAGTTTTACAACTGATTTCAACGGTGGTAGTAATGGCGTTCAAAACACCAATACTTCGCTTTTGCTCTGCTTCAATATCAGAATAGATTGCCCTATTATCGGAAGCATTTACTGCGGTAATTCCAGTACCCCAATCCCTGAAGTTTTCGGCACATTTTACCTCTATTTTCTCCAAAAAGTCTGGCAATTTGGTGCGGTGGAGATTCTTTCCGTCGAAATCGCACAATAGGTAGCCGTTTTTTCCATATTTACCAACCCAATTGCCCGAAGTGATGGAATCTTGCGCTACATTATTAGTGTATGTATATACTAATTTTTCAACCTCGGCAGCAGTTGGTTTTCCTTCGTACTTTACTGATAATATGTGCTTTCCATTTTGAATATTTTCAAAATACACAAAATCGTCCTCTTGTTTTGAAATGGGAACTGAATTTTTATTGATTTTTACTTCCAGTATTTTCATTCCTGCTTTGGGAATGGCAATGGTGGCAGAAGTTCCGAGAGGAATTTCAATAGTTCCTTTTCCTGTTTTTAGGTCGAAAGATGCTGAAATTATTCCAAAAGTTGTAGGCACTTTTCCATTCACCCAACTTACTTCAGCCGAAAGATGTGGCTTGAAAATAAACGTTTGGAACCCGGGTAAAATTGGTTTTATACCCAACATTTCTTCCGAGAGCCAACGTGTTGCACCTGCACTCCACGGATGCGTTAAACTGGTGAACCCAAATTGCATATTTACCGGTGGGCTCAATGGTGGTTGTGCAGTGTTCCACGAAGGTTGATAAATCTCGTAGGTAGTTGTGGCGCCATTGCGAATTTGTCCACCCCAACAATCGTCGATAGTGGCCAATGCTTCGGAGTATTTATTCATTCCAGCCATGGCTTTTATGATAAAATATTCATTAAAAGGCGAAAATGAGATACGATGTAACCGTTCCGAAAACGTATTTTTCCAAATTGCATTTTGCTCCTTAAATGTTGGCATTCCGGCATTTACAGCATCGGCTGCCGCATGAATTCCCAGGAGTGAAAACCATTGTTGGTTAGCACGTAAGTTTTCGCTTTTCTCATCGGCATAATTGGTATATTTAGCCGCTAACTCGAACTTTTCGGCAAATCGCAATGCTTCACTAAAAGCACGCCAAGTGCCAATGGTTAACATTTTATAAGCCCATTGATTTTCGTCGCAATTGGGCGTTTCGAAACCCGCTCCCAAGCGTTCGTCCCAACCATAAAAACCAAGTATTGGGTTTTTGCCAAAATTCATATAAGCTGTATCTAATTTTCCACAAGCATTTTCTATATAGCTATTAAACAGTGCTTTATCATTGGTATAATTATAATAATCTATCAAACTCTGCACCCAATAAAGTGAGTAACTGGCAATTCCATTGGCATCGTTGGCTGTTCGCACCAAATTTTCTTTTACAAAATCTGCATTTCCGAAAGCCAACAACGAAACGTATTGCGATATGTGCGCATCGCCAGTCCACGAATAGCGGTCGCCTCTATCCATGAGAATGGCACCAAAATAATCTTTCAGAAAATTCAGTTTTACCGTGTAAGCTCCTGTATACCAGACTTTGTTCAAAGTGGCGTTGCTGCAACTAAAACTTCCCTCGTAATTCGAAGGTTTTATCTGACAAACCAAACGCACATTTTTCAGGGTAAATGGTTTGGTAAATTTTCGGATATGAATCCAACCAAAACGCACGCCTTCGTACAATTGGTCGTTCAGCTCAAGGCGATAAGTATTCCCTTTTTTTACTGGTACAGTCGTTTTTTTCGAGTGTTTTACCATCCAGTTAGTGACTGCAGGCTGATTGTATTCGCTGATACTCATTTCCACTTCACCCTCAAAATCATCGCTGTCAAATTCGAGCCAACCAGCCGAAACACGTCCAAAATCAAACATGAGATTGCATTCGGCATTGATTTTTATTTTAGAAAATGACTTATTATTCCACTTGGCAGCTCCTTTTTTATCACTTTGAATGGATAGTGGCGATAAAGCATATACTTCCAAGTCGTCAGTTGCGTTGGTTGCTTTCCAGCGATAATTCACCAACGGGTCGGGCGAAAAATTGGTTTTTTGCCCAGTTGACATGGCTTTAATCTGCGGAAATCGTTGAGGCGATGTAGGCAATAGAACTGTGTTTTTTTGACCAGCAACAAAGCTCGTCAAAAAAAACAAGAAAAATATATTTATAAAAAAGATTTTGATACTACCCCCAACCCCTATAGGGGAGTAAATGATAGTATTGTTTACTTTATTCATATTTAATTTTTACTTAATATTGTTAGAATAATATGAGCTAATCTTTCTTATTCCCCTTTAGGGGTTAGGGGTGATCTTATTTCGCAATTTCTCCGAATCCGTACAATTTCACAGCATTATTTTGCAGCATATCCAGAGCAGCATTTTTCAATTGTTGATCGCTTAATTTTAGCATTTTCTTTTGCGCTAACAATTTCTCTTCCAATATCTCGCGAGTGAAAAGCGAAGAGCCAACAGCCATTTCAATGGTAGTACAATCATGCCCCAACATAATTTTACTGTAAGGAACATAATTAAGGTAAGTATCTAATGCCAACCGATATAAACTTGGGCTCAATACAGGTATCCAGCAGTTATCAATATAAAAATTGGGCTTATTTTTAGCTAGAAAAGCGACTTCGTTAAAATATGGCCAGCAATGTAGCATTACGATTTTCATATTGGGGTATCTTGCGCCCAAAGCAGCCAATGGCATGGGACTTGAAAACGGCATATTATGCGTTCCAACGTGAATTTGGTGCACCCATTTCCGGTCATTGGCCAAACGGCAACATTCATTCATTACCCAATCCTGAAATACAGTAACCTCTTCGGGAGAAAGTTCACCTCTAAATTTGACTTCCTCATCTTTTCGGGGTTTATAATCTAAATTCCGTCTGTATGCTTGTAGTTGTTTAATACCGGTTGTATGATTTTGCTCGGCTAAATCGAAATAGAATTTCAGAAAAGCTCTCCAACTTGTAGCATCAGTTGGCTCAACGCCAGCCACTTTAGCCAAATTATCTCTGCGTTTGTTAGTTATATTCCAAAAATCCATAAATGGATCGATACGCATAATGGTGTGGGTAAATGCAAGTTCTTCTTTAGCCGACTCTTCGGAATGTTTTTGAAAATAAAACTCAGGATGCACAGGACGAATTAATTCGGTAAAATGTGCTTTTTTCATGTCATTTTTATATCCAACATACATATTTGCATATTTGATTCGGATAAGAGAATCAGCTTTTTGCCAATCTTCTAGTTTATAATTCAGTAGGTTTACACCATACAACAATTGAATTCCACGACATGTACATTGGTAGGTACCTGTCATCTCTGACGATCTAGCCAATTCCTCAAATGCTTTGAGCGTAGCTTTGGGATTTACTTTCCACCAATCATTAGGCGAATTATATCCGGCAGCACGAGCAGCGGCGTATGGGTCACGACCTTCGCCAAAAAACCACCCCATTAAATATGGATCCAATAGCACATCCCAAACTGATGTCGGAATTTGAGGAACAGCTCCAGCATAAAAATCTGATCTAAAACCATCTTGTTCAGGAACGTAGGGATTATTGGAAGTAAAACTGCCCCAATGTTCGTGACCGCAAAAGTTGGGTATGGTAGAAATGTCGAAACCCAATTGATTTAGATTTTCAGAAACAGTACTTTTGGATTTCTTTTTTTCAGCTGAAAAAGCTGAATAATTGATAATTACCAGCAATATGGCAATACCTATACATTTTATTTTTGTCATTTTGTTTTGAATTTAATTGTAACTATAATTATTGATTTAATAGATGTTTTCTAATTCCTTTACGGCTTCGAATAGTGCCAATACATTTTCTACCGAGGTGTCGTCTTGAATATTATGTGCCGGAGCTAAAATGTAACCGCCGCCTTTTCCAAGTATTCCGGCAACACGTTTTACTTCCGCTTTTATGCTTTCGGGTGTTCCGTT
>JBMOHG010000307.1:0-4217 GCA_049317965.1 Paludibacter sp. | reverse complement strand
GTTGTCTTACTAAGATTCGAACTTAGACAGGCAGATCCAGAAACTGCAGTGCTACCATTACACCATAAGACAGTAATTGAGTGCAAAATTACAAAAAAAATCGTTCAAAACAAAGCAAGAACGAAAAACAAAAAATCGACTGAATTTCATTTCTGAATATCAATCGATTAGTTTGGTTGGTTGTCTCACCAAGACTCGAACTTGGTCAGGCAGAACCAAAAACTGCAGTGCTACCATTACACCATGAGACAATCGTTGGGCTTTATTTTCAAAAGCGGTGCAAAGGTACGATATTTTTTCTTTTTTCAAAATAATTTTGGAAAATTATTCCGAATATCGTGAATTTCCTTTATTCAGCTGTCAACAGAAAATAGTTCTTTTTTCCTTTCTGCACCAATATGTATTTATTATTGAGCAACTTAGCACTTGTAAGAATTTCATCTTGATTTTCGAGTTTTTCTTTGTTGATGGCTACCCCACCCGATTGAACTAACTTTCGCATTTCGCCTTTCGAAGGAAAAACTGCAGCGCCATCTGTAAGCAAATCAATAGCCTTAACTCCTGATTCTAACTCTGCTTTTGAAATTGTAAACTGAGGAACACCTTCAAAAACGGCTAACAATGTATCTTCGTCCAGCTTTTTCAACGCATCGGAAGTAGCATTACCAAAAAGAATATTTGATGCGTCAAGAGCAGCCTGATAATCTTCGACAGAATGTACCAAAATTGTAACTTCTTGAGCCAATCTTTTTTGCAATAATCTTAAATGTGGTGCTTGTGTATGTTCAATTGTCAATGTTTCTATTTCTTCTTTCCCAATTGCAGTAAAAATCTTAATGTATTTTTCAGCATCAGTATCACTTACATTGAGCCAAAATTGATAGAATTTATAAGGCGAAGTGTAACGACGGTCGAGCCAAACATTTCCACTTTCGGTTTTGCCAAATTTTCCACCATCAGCTTTTGTAATCAGCGGACATACGAGTGCGAATGCCTCTCCCCCGGTCTTGCGACGTATCAATTCGGTGCCCGTGGTAATATTTCCCCATTGGTCGGAACCGCCCATTTGCAACTTGCAATTTTTGGTTTGGTATAAATGCAAAAAATCGAACCCTTGAAGTAATTGATAAGAAAATTCGGTGAATGACATACCTACATTCGATTCGCTGCTCAATCGTTTTTTTACCGATTCCTTAGCCATCATATAGTTCACAGTAAGGTGTTTACCAATATCACGAATAAAATCAAGAAATGTATAATCTTTCATCCAGTCGTAATTGTTTACCAATTCGGCAGCATTTGGAGCATCACTAGTAAAATCGAGAAATTTTTCAAGTTGCGCTTTAATGCAATCCTGATTATGTCTGAGTGCGGCTTCGTCAAGCAAATTTCGTTCTGCTGATTTGCCCGAAGGATCACCAATCATACCAGTAGCACCACCCACCAATGCAATAGGTTTGTGTCCCGCACGCTGAAAATGTTTAAGCATCATAACACTCACAAGATGACCAATATGCAACGAATCTGCAGTTGGGTCAATGCCCACATAAGCTGTAGTCATTTCCTTTTTCAACTGTTCATCTGTACCCGGCATCACAGTGTGAATCATGCCACGCCATTCCAATTCTTCAATAAAATTCATTTGATTTCTGTCTTTTTTTATTTTGAAAGTGCAAAGATACTACAATTTGCTTTTAGTACAAAAACAGCTATTCCTCCATTTTGTAAACAAAAGCATTAATATTCATGCCGGCTCCAACCGATGCAAATATCAGTATATCACCACTTTTTATATTTTGATTTGCAATTTTATTTTTAAGCACAAGGTCGAGTAAAGTTGGTAAAGTTGCCACGGAAGTATTTCCAAGTGAGGAAACAGTCATTGGCATAATATTTTCCGGTGGTTCGGCTATATTATAAAGTGCATAAAGTCTTTTTAAAATTGCATCATCCATTTTTCCATTGGCTTGATGAATAAGCACTTTACTAACATCAGCGATTCCTATTTTACTTTTTTCTAAACAATCTTTAATTGCCTGAGGAACTGTCTCGAGAGCATATTGATATAACCGACGACCATTCATTTTTAAAAACAAATCATCCTTTTTTTCAAAGTCAGGATTGTAAGACTTGCCCATATACAGTAGCCCTGCATGTGAAAATGTATCCGATCGGGTTTTATGAGCAATAATTCCAATAGCAGTCGTACTTTCTCTGGCTTCCAACACAATAGCACCTGCACCATCGGCATACAACATGGAGTCTTTGTCGTGAGGATCACTTATACGTGATAAAACTTCAGCTCCAATAATCAGAATTTTTTTAGCATCACCCGATTTGATGTAATAATCGGCCTGAATAACGCCTTGCAACCAACCGGGACAGCCAAAAGTCAAATCGTAGGCTATGGTTTCAGGATTATGAATACCCAGTTTATGTTTCACTCTCGAAGCCAAACTTGGTACATGATCCGAACTTCTGTTATCGAAACTGGTATCACCAAAATTGTTTGCTACAATGATATAATCTAAATCTTCCTGATTAATATTGGCAGTTTTAATTGCTTCGCTGGCTGCAAAAAACGCTAAATCGGACGTTTTCAAATCGTCAGTAACATATTTTCGTTCGGCTATTGTGGTAATTTCTAAAAACTTATCAGTAATTTCCAATGATGATTTAGTGATTCTTTTTCCATTGGTTTCATAAAATTCTTGAGTTGAAAAATCTTCGTTTTTTACGTTTTTTGATGGTATGTAGCTTCCGGTACCGGTAATTACGCTATATATTTTTTTTGACATGTTTTTTTTGAATAATTAAAAATAATACTTCTTGTATTCGAGTGCAAAGTTAAATCTAATTTAGGTAAAACGTTACATAAATGAAATAATTTTGTTTTAATGACCCGAAAATGGAGGTATAATGCTGAATATTTGATTATAAATCAGGTTCAAAATAATATTCATTTTTTCTGTTCGGTTTATTTTAATTACTTTCGCAATTATTTTATTATCAATTTTAGGTTTCAAATCTATGAACTTTAAGCATCAAATTATCATTGTAGTATTGTTGATTGTAAGTACTTCTTGCAGTCATAAAACATGGACAATTACTAACGCTACTTCGTCGAAAATTGCCATCGATAAAACCACTGATGTGTTATCAGACAAAAGTTATATTTCATATTTACAGCCCATTAAAATGAAAGTGGATGCACAAATGAATGAAGTTATCGGACAAGCAGCCGAAACCATGAAGGGTTATGCTCCTGAAAGTTTACTTTCAAATTTCTGCTCGGATGTATACCGACAGTCTGCCTCAGAAATATTGAAAGAAAATGTTGATATTTCCATTGTCAATTTGGGTGGTTTGCGCACCGAGATTCCCGCAGGTGATATAACTGTTCGGAAAGTTTTTGAGCTTATGCCTTTCGAAAACGAATTGGTAATCGTTTGGATAAAAGGAGATAAACTTATTGAATTGTTGGATTTTTTTGCAAAAGTTGGTGGCGAAGGCGTTTCGGGACTGAGCATGCAGATACAAAATGGTAAAGCTGTAAATATAACAATTGGTAAAACCCAGATTGAAAAAGACAAACTTTACAGTATTGCCACCAACGATTATTTGGCTGGTGGAAATGACAAAATGGTTCAACTTGCCATGTATGAGAAACGTGTAAATACCGGAGTTAAAATCCGAAACATACTGCTTGATTATATAAAAAACGAGACAAAAAAAGGTAATAAAATTCAATCCTATTTGGATGGTAGAATTAAATAAATTTACAATTGAAAAAAGTACAATTTAGAATTGAAAAAAATGAAATCAAATAAAAAATTAGTATTTATTACTCTCCTATTGTCATTTTTTACCATTGCAATCATTGCAGGTGATAAAGTAAAACTTGTCATTTTGCATACCAATGATACTCACAGTCAGGTAGAACCAACTGAGAAATCATCCTCCAAAACTGCAGATATGGGTGGATATGCACGCCGAATGGGCGTAATAAATCAGATTCGGGAGCAGGAAAAAAATGTAATTTTACTCGATGCTGGTGATTTTTCGCAAGGTACTCCCTACTTTAATTTCTACAATGGACGTGTGGAAATTGACGCTTTGAATAAAATGAAGTATGACGCCATCACTGTTGGAAATCATGAGTTCGACAATGGAATTGATACCTTGGCTGTGATATTGGCAAAAGCAAATATACCAAT